>CASEWU010000219.1 GCA_949291725.1 uncultured Bacillota bacterium | reverse complement strand
GCGGCGTTTGTCAAGCAAACGCCGCCGCTTTCTTTTTCGGCACCGAAAGACGATTCCCTCTCTTTCAGTTCAGAGGCTGGATCGTAATAACGTCCGCCTGATATTCAATCTCTTTATACAGCTTCGCCTCCACCGACAGTTTTCCGTTTTCGCCTGTCGTCTGTACGAGCTCATATACCATCGTTCCCTGCACTTCTTCCATGCGCACAAACGCTTTGCTCCCCTCCGCATAAAGTATTCCGCGATCGCAGATATATCCCTGATTCTCGGTCTCCACACGATCGCCTATATACATTTCGGACATATCGTAATACCAGATCTGATCAGGCTGACCCGTCCCGTACGTCGCATACGCCGCGATCATCCCCGGCGCGACCGGCACGGCTCCGTCCATATACCACAGATATTCCTTGGACACGACCGTTCCCGCATCCGTCCGCTCTCCATACCAGAAATAATACAAACTGTCGCTGCCGCTTCTGAACACATAAACTTCATTCCCCAGCAACATGATATAAGCCACTGTATCTGCAATGTCCCACCATCTGTAATAGCGGATGATTGTGTCCGAACTCCAGTTTTGCTCCACTTCTCCGTCTGAACCGTAACGCCGCAACAGATATGTATTCCCGAGGCTGTAAGCCATTACAATGTCCTCCGTCATTTCGTAAACATATCCGTCGTCGCCGGTGTAAAAAGGATTCTTTCCATAAACAACGTTACCTTCTTTGCCCTCATAACTGTCCGTTTGCACATAACAATTGCCGAATTTATCCTCTGCGACAAGCTTTGCTTCTATATTTTTATTCGGCAGCAGGTCGATCACCTTCAAAACACCGCTTTCAACGGACAGACGATAATATTTGTACGCCGGAGATGAACACCTTATGACACTGTTTGCAACCACCAAGAACCTCGAAAGTTCCTCCAACGAAAACAGCTTTCCCGTGCTACGGTCTATTACAAAATTTTCATCATAGTTATTGTAAGAAATCTCATAGGAGGGATCTTCCAGCTCATATGCTTGCGGCGTTCTCGTACTGTACGACAGAAAAATAAACATATCCGTTACGTGCAATTTGATCGGGTTCCCTTCGATCTGCTCCTGCGTTACCGTGTACGTCCCGTCGCTGTATTCGTCCGTCTTCGTGAACAAAAAAGTGATCTTGTCAAACGACCCGTCGTCATTGAAACTTACGATATAACTGCGCTCTATTACCGAATCCGTCAATACGGGATCTTCTTCCTCTTCTACAATGATCCCGATATTTTCCGCTCCGTCCAGCTCTACGCGCGCATTGTCAAACATCCGCGCACTCAACTGCACAGTCTCTCCCTCATTCGACGCCCCACCTTGCGTCTGCTCCGTGTTTCCTCCCGTGCCGTCCTCTTTACGCGTCGAACGTTCGCATGCCGCCATTGAAAACAAAAAACACATCGCCAGTAAAATACATAAAATCTTTTTCATTTTCCCCCTCCAAAAAAATTAAAAATTTCACTACTGAATTAGTATATAAAAAAGTATGTGATTTGTCAATATCCATGCTAAAAATATGGAAAACGGGATCAGCGGACGAACCTGAAACGATCGAAAAGGAAAGCGCTCCGCACAATGTGCGGAGCGCTTGTCGATTTTTCGTTTAACGAACTTCCTTGATTTTAGCAGCTTTACCCGTTCTGCCGCGCAGATAGTAAAGTTTTGCCCTGCGGACCTGACCTTTACGGATCACGGTGATGTCCGCAATTTTCGGGGAATGCACGGGGAACGTACGCTCCACGCCTACACCGTAGGACAATCTGCGAACCGTGAACGTTTCACGGATCCCGCCGTTCTTCTTGGCGATGACCACGCCTTCGAACGCCTGCAATCTTTCACGCGTTCCTTCAACGACTTTCACGCTTACTTTTACGGTGTCGCCTACGTTGAAAGCGGGAACGCTGTCTTTCAGATTCTCTTTTTCGATTGCTTCAATCAAACCTTTCATCGACTTTACCTCCATATTACGAAGCGTTCGTAGCCGTTTTTGCCAGAGGACCGCCCGAAGTCTTTTGCTATTTTATCATATTTACGCGATCTGCGCAACCTTTTTTATGCGCAAACCGCAAAATATTTTACAGAATTCTGTTTTTCACGTTTCAAACGCGGATAAAATGTGATGGATCCCCTCGTCCGTTACTTCCAAAACGTCGAACCGGATATTTTGCTCGCCTGCGCGCATCAAAAACGCGCGCGCGATATTGATATAGCGTTTTCTCTTATGAAAATCCACCGCTTCCGCCGGAGTGCCGAATGCATCGCTCTGCCGCGTTTTCACCTCGCAAAAAACCACCGTATCGCCGTCGCGCGCCACAATGTCCGCTTCTCCGAACGGCGTTTTGTAATTTGTCTTTAAAATTTTATAACCTTGCTCTTTCAGATACCTTACTGCCCGTCTTTCTCCGAATCTTCCGAGTAATTTTTTATGAACGTCCTGCGGTGAATTTCGCATAATCCGTACTCCCTGATCGCGTCGCGGTGCATTTTCGTACCGTATCCTTTGTGCTTTGCAAACCCGTATTGCGGATAGATTTTGTCAAACTCGCACATCAGCCTGTCCCGATATACCTTCGCCAGAATGCTCGCTGCGCCGATCGAATAGGAAAGCGCATCCCCTTTGATCAGCGTCTGCTGCGGAAAGGAAATGTCGATCTTGAAATTTCCGTCCACAAACACGACGTCCGGCTCCACCGCCAGCCCTTCCACCGCCTGCTTCATGCAAAGCTTCGTCGCCTGCAAAATATTGATACGGTCGATCGTTTTGTTGTCCACTTCACAGATCTTATAAGCGATCGCCCGCTCCCGGATAAGTCCCGCCAGCCGCTCACGCTCCCCTTCTTTCAGTTTCTTGCTGTCATCGATCCCTTCGATCAGATTCGTTTTATCCAGCGGCAAAATCACCGCCGCACAGACGACAGGCCCCGCAAACGGACCTCTGCCCACTTCGTCTACGCCCGCAATATACTTCGCTCCAAGTTGTGTCATTTCCCGCTCGTAAAACAGTTTATCGATCGGGCTCTTCTCTTCCTTCATTCGTTTATCCCCTCTTTGCTTCTCGGCGCCTAAAGGCACACCATAAAATACTGCCCGCCGCTGCGCCGATCCTGCCTTTTAACATCCTGCTTTTTATAAACCATGTGTTTCAAAACGTTAACGCTTGCAAAGTCCTCTTCCTTCTTGCCGTAAGAAGGGAGGTTCAGGATAGGCTGAGTTCCGACGCGTCTTCCAGCGTGATCCTGCCCGTTCTGCCCTTGCGGAAATCGTCGAGGATCGCTTTTGCGCCGCGCTCATAATCGAATTCACCGCCGCGCAGGACAAAACCGCGCCTGCGGCAGACGTCCTCATACATGGCAAGAGGCGAGGAAAAATCGGTAATTTTGTACCGTTCGCTCAGAAACTGCGGATACGTTGCTGCAAGTTCGCGCAAAAGCTCCAGTGCGATATCGTCGAGATCGAGGATATCGTCATTGATGCTGCCGATGTACGCGAGATGCCTGGCAAGTTCCTGATTCTCGAAGGCGGGAGGCATCGTACCGGGGGTATCGAGAAGTTCGAACCCTGCACAGCGGATCCACTGTTTGCCTCGCGTTACCCCCGCTTTATCGCCCGTAACGGCGTGCTTTTCTCCGCTCAGCGCGTTGATAACCGTGCTTTTGCCCGTGTTCGGAATGCCGCAAACCATCAGCCGCAGTGGACGCACGATCCCTTTTTGTGCGTCTTTTTCTAACTTTTCTTTCAAAAGAGAGGGCAATTTTGCCGCGATCTTCTGCGCCGTACCCGCACGCGAAGCCGTACACGCAAGCGCCGCCGCACCCTGCCGCGCAAACGCCGCCAAAAAGGCATCCGTCTTTTTCTCGTCCGCAAGATCCGACTTGTTCAAAAGATACAAAACCGGCTTATTGCCGAACAGTTTATTCAGATTTTTGTTGCGCGTCGCAACGGGCGCACGTGCGTCGAGCACCACCAGAACTCCGTCCACAAGCGCCGCGCTCTCTTCCATCATGCGCATCGCTTTGGTCATGTGTCCCGGAAACCATTGTATATGCTTCATATGTCTCCTCCCGTGCGTTTTTTGTGCATACGTTTTACAAAAATAACAGCCGCATCCGTCCCTTTCGGCTCCCGATCGCCGTACATCCTTCCTCGCATGCATGCGCCGTACAGTCCGCCGCGTTATGCAAGAAAATTCCGACTTGTATTTTCACTGCCGCCCGTATCTTTGAACGCATTGTACCTCTTCGCCCTGTATTTTGCCATTGCCGCGTTTTGAAACGATGGGCATCCTCTCTGTCCTGTACTTTTACCCTTGCCGCGTTCTAAAACGCAGAGGGCCTTCTTAAAATTTATTTAAAATTCCTGTTTTTCGCCCAGAAGATCGGGGCGTTTTTCGCGCGTGATCTTTTCTGACTGTTCCCTGCGCCATTTGTCGATTTCGGCATGGTTGCCGCTGCGCAAGACTTCGGGGACGGTCAAGCCCCGATACTCCACGGGGCGTGTGTACTGCGGATATTCGAGCGCATTCTCCGAAAAACTTTCCTGCACCAGCGACGAAGTACTGATCACGCCGTCCACATACCGCGCCACGCAGTCGGCAACGACCATGGCAGGCAATTCGCCGCCCGTCAGCACATAATCGCCGATGCTGATCTCCTCGTCGATAAACAGATCGATCGCGCGCTGATCCACGCCCTCATAATGTCCGCACAACAGGATCAGATGTTCATATTCCAACAATTCAAAAACTTTCTGCTGGCGAAAAGTCTGCCCTTTCGGGGACATATAAATGCGCCGCGCTCTGTGATCGGGATCCAGCGCCTCGATCGCCGAACCGATGGGCTGCGCCGTCATGACCATGCCCGCGCCGCCGCCGAACGGATAATCGTCGCACTTCAGATGCTTGTCCAGGGTATAATCGCGGATATTTACAACGTTGATCTCGATCTTTTTCTCTTTCTGCGCCCTGCCGAGAATACTTGCCTGCATCGCCGCAAACATCTCGGGAAAGAGCGTCAAAATATCAATTTTCATACTCATTGCTCCACCGCGACCTGCAGAAATCTGGCTTCGTTTACCGTGATTTTCTTGTTTTCCACATCCACGTCCGCAACGACCCCTTCCGCCGCGGGGAACATCCATTCTTTTTCCCCGTCGCGCAGGACGTAAACATCCGTATGCGCAGGCAAAACGTCCTCGATTTCGCCAAGACGTACCCCCGTTTCCGTGTATACGGTACAGCCGATCATATCCACGATGTAATACCTGCCTTCCTGCAAAGCGGGAGCATCCGAACGCAGGGCTTCGATCTGTTTTCCGCGCAAAAGTTCCGCAGCATTCCGATCGGCAATGCCGCTCAGCGCCAGGTATGCCGCCGACGCGTCGAACCTTGCCGACAAAACTTTGTATTCCGTCCCGTTCACATACACTTTGCGGAATTTTCTGATCTGCTCCGGCTCATCCAAAAGCGCTTTTATTTTGATTTCGCCGCGTATGCCCTGCGGCTTGAGTATTTCACCGATGACTATTTTTTCCTGCATAAACCCTCCGCGTAAAACAAAAGAAGGAAAAACCGTTCGTCTGCCGCGATTTTTCCCTCATTCCGTTCGGATCTTCCGCAAAAATTATTCCGCGGCTTTTTCCTTTTCCTTGATTTCAATGTTGTATTTTTTGCCTTCCTTCGCCGACGCACAGCGAACGAGCGTACGCAGCGCCTTTGCGATCTTGCCCTGCTTGCCGATAACCTTGCCCATGTCCGATTCTTCCAGCAAAACGGTGATCTCCGTCGCGCCGTCCTTTTCTTCCACGCGGTACTCGACCTTGTCTTTAAACTCGGCAAACTGCTCTACAACGTATTTGACCAGTTCCAGCATTTTCATGTCCCCCGCTCAGATTACTTCTTCTTTCTGGTCTTCGTCCTGGGTGCGGAAAGTTTTGCGGGTTTTTCGATGATGCCCTGACGGATCAGCAGCGTTTTTACCGTTTCCGTCGGCTGTACGCCCTTCGAAAGCCAGTCTTTCGCCTTGTCCGCATCGATCACGATGTCTTCCGGCTGCACCGTCGGATTGTAATGTCCGATCTTTTCGATATACTCGCCGTCGCGAGCCTTTCTTCCGTCCACAACAACAATACGATAGAACGGGCTCTTTTTGTCGCCCAGTCTCGTAAGTCTCATTTTGACTGCCATAATTCAATCTCCTTTCAGAAATGTTTTTCTTCTTTCTACGGCTTTATTCCGTTTACCGCTCTATTATACCCGATAAAAACATGGCTGTCAAGTAAAAATACTTGACAGCCGTACTTTTTTAAAAAGATTTTATGCGACGCAAAGAGCGGACTTTCAGCGCATGAACGGAAGTCTTTTGCCGTTTTTAAGCTGTTTCATCATCAATTTGGTCTGTTCGAACTGTTTTAAGAGCTGATTGACTTCCTGCACATTTGTTCCCGAACCCAGAGCGATGCGGCGTTTGCGAGAAGAGTTGATGATCTCGGGTTTTTCGCGCTCTTTCATGGTCATGGAAAGGATGATCGCTTTGATGCGCTCGATCTTCTTTTCGTCAAAATCGCTTTCCTTGATCTTGAGCTTGCTCATGCCCGGCATCATGCCCATGACCGACGCGATGCCGCCCATTTTTTTCAAAGATTCGAACTGCGTAAGATAATCTTCCAGAGTGAACGATGCCTCGCGCAATTTTTTCTCCAGCTTTTTCGCCTGTTCCTCGGTAACCGCTTCCTGCGCCTTTTCGATGAGTGAAAGAACGTCGCCCATGCCCAGAATCCTTGACGCCATGCGGTCGGGATAAAACGGCTCGAGATCGGTCAGCTTTTCGCCCACGCCGATAAACTTGATGGGTTTGCCCGTAACCGCCTTGATGGAAAGACAAGCACCGCCGCGCGTATCGCCGTCCAGCTTGGTCAGAATAACGCCCGTAACGTCCAGACGTTTATTGAACGTTTCCGCCACGTTGACCGCGTCCTGGCCCGTCATGGAATCGACCGTGAGCAAGATCTCGTTCGGATGCACTTCGTTTTTGATGTTTTCCAGTTCCTGCATCAGCGTTTCGTCGATGTGCAGTCGGCCCGCCGTATCGATGATGACGACGTCATTGCCCATCGAGCGCGCCTGCTCGATCGCCTGTTTCGCGGTCTTGACGGGATTTTGCGTACCCTTTTCAAAGACAGGCACACCCGCCTTTCCGCCTACGACCTGCAGCTGGTTGATCGCCGCAGGACGATAAATATCGCCCGCGACCAAAAGGGGCTTTTTGCCCTGTTTTTTCAAAAGCATGGCGAGCTTGCCGCACAGCGTCGTCTTGCCCGCGCCCTGCAAACCGCACATCATGATGACCGTCGGCGGTTTGTCCGCAATTTCCAGTTTCGCGTTCGTCGAACCCATCAGCGCGATCAGCTCTTCGTTGACGATCTTGATCACCTGCTGGGCAGGGTTCAGGCTCTTGAGAATTTCCTGCCCGACCGCCTTTTCCGATACGTCCGCAATGAATTTTTTCGCCACAAATATATTGACGTCCGCTTCCAGAAGCGCAATGCGCACTTCGCGCATCGCCCCCTTGATCTCCAGTTCCGTGAGCTTTCCGTGCTTGGTCAGCTTGGAAAATATATGGTTCAATCTGTCCGACAACGATGAAAATAATGCCATGATCCTCCCTTTGCGCCGATCTTCGGCGCGGTTTGGAATTTTTTATGCGGCGTTTCCGCCCGCCCCCGCGTTTTATCAAAAAACTTTACGCCCGAAAAAATCAATCTTCCTTTTCCGCAAGGATTTGTTGCAGTTCGTCCGCAAATTCGGGATGAGTCTGCCCGAAATCCTGCAAAGCGCTCCGTATCCGCGAAAGTTCCCTGAGCGTTTTGCCCAGCCGCAGCTTTTCTTCGTATTCGTCCAAAAGCTGTCGGCTCTTGGCAAGCGTGTCCGATACGCTCTGCTTGGATATCCCCTTCTCCTCGGCGATCTCCGTCAAAGACAGATCGCACATATAATACAAGTCGCACAGCTCCCGCTGGTGCTCCGTCAGGAGCGCACCGTATGCGTCAAAAAGCTGTACATATTTCAGATCTTTCATGGTATGACCATTCTATACGATTTCTTTTATGCTGTCAATCCGTTTTGCGCCTTTGGGCGTCAGATAATGCCTTCGGTAAATTCTTCCGCGTCAAACAATTGCAGATCGTCCAGCTTCTCGCCCGTCCCGACAAACACAACAGGGATCTGCAATTCGCCGCAAAGCGAAACCACAAACCCGCCTTTTGCCGTGCCGTCCAGCTTGGTCAGCACGATCCCGTCCAGATCCACCGCCTCATCGAACAGCTTCGCCTGCGAAAGAGCGTTCTGCCCCGTCGTCGCATCCAGGACAAGGAATTTGTAAAAATGCGCTTCCGGATAATCGCGCTCGACCACGCGGTCCATCTTTTTCAGCTCTTCCATCAGATTCGCTTTCACGTGCAGCCGCCCCGCCGTATCCACGATCACGACATCCGTCTTTTTCGCCTTCGCCGACGAGATCGCATCGTACACGACCGCCGAAGGGTCGCTCCCCTCTTCATGCTTGACGATACGCACTTTCGCCCGTTCCGCCCAGACCGTCAGCTGATCCGCCGCCGCCGCACGGAATGTGTCCGCCGCCGCCAGCGTTACGCTCTTTTTCTCCTTGACAAAATAATTCGCCAGCTTGCCGATGGTCGTCGTTTTGCCCACTCCGTTCACTCCCACCAGCATGATCACCGCAGGATATTCGATCTCGGGCACTTCCGCCTGCGAAAGCGTATCTTCAATGACATCTTTCAAAAGATCGATGACGTATTCCTTGTCCTTGAGCTTTTCCTTCTTCGCTTCCGCTCGGATCTGATCCACAATATCTTCCGCCGTGATCACGGAAATATCCGCCGAAATCAGAATCTCTTCCAGCTCGTCGTAAAAGTCATCGCCCAAACCCTTTGCAAACAATGCAGAAAGTTTGCCCGATATGTTGTCCTTCGTCTTTTTCAATGCACCGATGATCTTTCCGAAAAATCCCATCCGATTTTCTCCTCGTCTTTTTTATGTATAAACTATTCTGTCAAATTCTTTACTTAAAAGTCAAACGCTTGCGACTCTTGCAGGAAAAAAACAAATCTTTCGGCGCGTTCCAAAATCGCATTTTTGGATAAGCGCACCCCATTTGCCGCATACCTGCGGCTCATCGCAAGAGGGTGAAGCCGCACGATTTTTTAAGGTGTGCCCTTTTTATCGTGCGGCGAGGGAGAAAACGCCGCTAAGGACGCTTTCGCGTCTGAACAGCAGTGTAGCCCTCAAATCACGGAAAAAATTTTCATCAGCTTGAAAATTTTTTCCGTGAACCAGCGCCGCGAGGAAAACCTCCTCGGTCAGCGGCAAGGCCGCGCACCCGTGGGGTTGTCTTCTCATCACATTTTTTCTTGCGTCAGCTCGCAAGAAAAAATGTGAGATTCTTAGTTTACCGTATCTCCGCCCAGCTTGCTTTCCACTTCCGAAAGTTTGACCGAAACGATCTTGGATACGCCCTTTTCCTCCATGGTAACACCGAACAGGCAGTCCGCTTTTTCCATGGTCGGTTTGCGGTGGGTAATGACGATAAACTGCGTTTCTTTTGCAAATTTCTTCAAGAACTGCGCAAATTTATCGACGTTCGCTTCGTCCAAAGCCGCTTCGATTTCGTCGAGAACGCAGAACGGCATCGGGCGCAACATCAAAATCGCAAACAAGATCGCGATCGCCGTCAAAGCGCGCTCGCCGCCCGACAAAAGGGAGATCTTCGTCAGTTTCTTGCCCGGCGGGCAAGCCACGATCTCCACGCCCGCGTTCAGCGGATCGTCGCAATCGGTATAATCCATCTGCAATTCCGCTCTGCCGCCTCCGAACAGTTCGCGGAACAGTTTTTTGAAGTTTTCGTTGATCTGGTTGAACCCTTCGTCAAACTGCTTTTGCATTTCGCCTTTCAATTCTTCCAGAGCCGCCGTCGTATCGTCGATGCCCTTCTGCACGTCGTCGCGCTGCGCGGTCATCTCCTCATACTGCGCATTGAGCGTTTCATATTCTTCGAGCGCGTTGTGGTTGATCGCGCCCAGCGAATTGATCTCGCGCTTTAAACGGTTGATGGATGTCTGCCCGACTTTCGGGTCGAATTCTTCGTCTTTGAATTCCAGGCAGCTTTCGTATGTAAGCTGGTACTCCTCGTCGATGCGCGCCTGCAGATTTTCCAGTTCCGAATCGATTTTTGTAAGTTCGATCTCCTGTCTGTGCCGCTCTTCGCCTTCCCTCTCGATCTGTTCGTTCAGCGAACGCGTGTCGCTCATGATCCGCTCGATCTCCGCATTCAGCTCTTCTTTGGCGCGCAGCTGTTCGTCTTTCTTTGCACGTAAGGCGTTCAGCTCTTCGCGCTGTTCGGGCGTAAGCGCCGCCTTTTCCGCCATCTCTTCCAAATCGACAATGGTGGCCGCGATATTCTCGATATTCGCCTTTGCGTCCGCAATGCGCTTTTCCAGTTCTTCGCGCTCGCGGTCAAGCCTTGCGATGTCGTTTCTGTCCGCTTCCGCCGCCGCACGGTACTGCGCAATGTAAACCTGCAGAACGTTCTGCCTGAGATTGCGCTCGCCCAATTCGGACTTTAATTTGTCGTATTCTTCCTTGCGCCTGTCCGATTCTCCTTCCGCATCCGTTTTGAGCTGTGTGATCTGCGCCTGACCCTGCGAAGACGTGGAATATTCGCTGTCGATCCCCTTCATGCGCTCGTACAGCACCGCCATCGATTCGTTCTGAATTTTCAGCTCCGACTCGTCTTCGGCGATTTTCTGTGTCAACGTATCTTTCTTTTCGGACAAAGCCGCGATCTTTGACCGCGCTTCCTGAAAACTTTCGCGCAGAGTTTCCAACGCGTCCATCTGTTTCTGCTTTTCGTCTTCGAGAGCGGCGCGCTTTTTTGTGAGCGATTCACGCTCCTTTATTGCCGAAGCGATCTCCGCCTGCGCCTGCTCGATGCGGCGCTCGTTGGCAAGGAAATTGCCGCCGCCTTCCCTGCGCGAACCGCCCGTCATCGACCCGCTCGTCGAAATGACGTCGCCGTCCAACGTTACGATACGGAATGCGTGCGGATATTTTTTGGAAATTTCCGTCGCGTTTGCGATATTGTCCGCGATCAGCGTATTGCCGATCAGATTATAAATCACGTTGTCGTAATATTTATCATAGCGCACCAGTTCGTTCGCAAGCCCGATCGCACCGTTCTCCTTGAGCGCTTTGCGCGTGTAATCCGTTTCGTAATGCGGTTTGAGCGATTTGACGGGCAAAAACGTAACCTGTCCGCCTTTCGTGCGCTTTAAATATTCGATGAGATAGCGCGCATCGTCCGCCGTCGCCGTTACAATGTTCTGCATGGCGCCGCCGAACGCCGTTTCGATCGCTACTTCATATTTCTCGTCGCATTTGACGATGTCCGCGATCACGCCCTTGATCCGTCCCGAAAGATCGGAACTTCTGCGCGCGTCGCTCATGAGCTTCTTGACCGAAAATTTATAGCCTTCGAAATCGTCTTTGACGTTCTGATAGAACCGCTTGCGGTCTTCGAGCGAAGAAATGCGTCCGTTCAACTGAAACAACGCTTCGCTCGCTTCGTCCGCCTGCGTATTCAGCGCCATGATCTCCTCTTCTTTCGCCGCTTTCAGTTCCTTTTCGCGCGAAACGTATTCCACGACTTCGTTATACCAGTCTTCGCATTCCGCAAGCGCTTTTTTGTCCGCTTCCAGCTGCGCGGAAATCTTTTCCGCCTCCGCCGCCAGCTCTTTCATGCGTTCTTCCGCCGCCTCTTTCTTCGCCGAAAGCGTACCGATGTTGCGGTTGATCTCCGAAAGATTTTCCAGACGGTCGATCGCGCTCCGCTGCGATTCGTCGTTCCACGCTTCGTATTCGGAGAGCTTTTCGTTGAGTTTTGCCACTTCCTGCGTCAGCGTTTCCGCTTCGCGCCGCGATTCCTCGATCTTCTTATCGTAATCTGCCGCGCTCTTTTGCGACGTTTCCCGCTCCACGGCGATCGCCGCAAGCCTTGCGCCGCCATCTTCCACCGCCTTCTCTTCGGAATTTCTCTGTTCCTTGAAAAAGGTGATACGCTCGCGGATGACGTTCGCGTCGCCCTCTTTCTTCTGCAGATCGACCGTGTATTTGAGGATCTGTTCGTTGAGTTCCTGCAACAGCGCGTCCCCTTCCGCTATGCGGCGGCGATCCTCATTGTAACGCTCTTCCAGCCGCTCGACCTGCGCCCTCCCTTCCGTGATGCGCGCCTGAATACGGCCGAGCACCGTATTGATGGACGAACGAGCCGATTCCGCGTTGTCGTGTTTATAGATATAGAGATTGATCTCGTCGTGGCGGAGTGCGTCATACAGTTCGCGGTATTTTTTCGTCTTTTCCGCCTGCCGCGCAAGGGGCGCCAGCATATGTTCCACTTCGCCCATTCTCTGCAGGAAAATATTCAGATTCGTATACGAATTGGCGAGCCGCCGCTCGATATCCTGTTTTCTCGATTTGAAAATAACGATGCCCGTCGCTTCTTCGAAAATGGCACGGCGGTCTTCGGGTTTGGCGTTCATGATCTGTTCGATCTTGCCCTGCCCGATAATGGAATACCCTTCTTTTCCCAGTCCGACGTTGTGCAGACGGTCCACGATGTCCTTCATGCGGCAGGGTTGTTTGTTGATCAGATATTCGCTCTCGCCGCTGCGGAAGAGCCGGCGCGTGAACGCCACCTCGTCGTATTCGAGATCGGCAAACATGTGCGTGGAGTTGTCGAACGTGAGCGTAACTTCACAGAACGATTGGCTCTTACGCGTCTGCGTGCCGCCGAATATGACGTCCTGCATGTTCGAACCGCGCATGGTCTTTGCCGATTGCTCGCCGAGCACCCAGCGGATGGAGTCCGCCACGTTGCTCTTGCCGCAGCCGTTCGGCCCGACGATACAGGTAACGCCGTTATCGAATTTTATTTCGGTTTTATCCGCGAAGGACTTGAAACCGTTGAGTTCGACTTTCTTGAAATTCAAATTCCTATTCTCCCCTGTTTTCTTTGAACAGTTTTAAAAGTGCCTGCGCCGCGGCTTGTTCCGCCTCTTCCTTGCTCGCCCCCGTGCCTTCCGCACTTTTACCGCCTGCGCTCACGCATACCGTGAAGCAGGGCGCATGATCCTGCCCCGAACGCGCACGTTCCTCATAAACCACCGCGTGCGGAAAAAGTTCGTTAAGTTTGCTCTTTCCGTCGTCATAATTTCCTGCATACGGTAACAGTTTTTCGCGCACAAACGTGCGTGCCGCTTCCATTCCTCCGTCCAGGTAGATCCCTGCCGTTATTGCCTCGAAAAGACTTGAAATGCTTTTCTTGCCCAGATTGCATTCACTCCCGGAAAAATAGACGTAACCGATACCCATCGCGCGCACCGCCGATTCCAGCGGCTTTTTCGAAACCGTCGCAATGCGCTGTTTCGTCATCTTCCCTTCCGATCCCCCTGCGCCGTACAATTCTTCCGCAACCAGAAAACCGATCAGTGCATCCCCTAAAAATTCCAGCCGTTCGTTGCTCGCCCCGCCGTGCGCATTGGCATAAGAGGAATGCGTAAAACAGGTCGCAAGCAGTTCCTTGTCGCGAAACGTATAGCCGAGTTTTTCTTCGATTTCCGAAAAATCAGCCCTCCGCACCGATCGCCTCCAGATCCGTCTCGGACAGCATTTCTTTGATCGAAGGCACAAGCCCGCTGTCCACGGCCGCTTTCGCCTGCAGTACCGATGCGCAGATGGAGTCCGCTTTGCTCGACCCGTGCGACTTTACCACTACTTTGTCGATACCCAACAGCACCGCGCCGCCGTATTTGCTGTAGTCCATCACGCGCTTGATGTTTTTAAATGCTTTTTTCATGAACAGCGCGTACCCGACTTTCGCCCAGAACGATCCCATGATGTTCTCTTTGATGATCTGCATCACCGCCAGCGCCGTGCCTTCCGTCGTTTTCAATGCAATGTTGCCCGAAAAACCGTCGCAGACCGCCACATCGATATCGCCGCTCATAATGTCGCGCCCTTCCACGTTTCCGACAAAATGAATGCCCGGCAACGTTTTCAGAAGGTTATGCGCTTCCTGGTGCAGCGGATCGCCCTTGTGGTCTTCCGTTCCGTTGGTTACAAGCCCCACGCGCGGCTCCTTTACGCCCATCGCCTTCGCATACGCCGTACCCATCAGGGCAAAATGACACAGATTGACGGGCTTGCATTCCGCATTCGCACCAGCATCGATCAAAAGCACTTTGCCGCCCTTTGCCGTAGGAAGCGCCGGACAGACCGCGGGCCGCGATATGCCGCGGATCCTGCCCACGCGCAAAAGCGCTCCCGTCAGCACGGCGCCCGTCGATCCCGCCGAAACAAATCCTTGCGTTTCTTCGTCCTCTTTGAGCATCTTCAGCGCCACGACCAGAGAAGAATCCTTCTTCTGACGGATCGCAAGCGTCGGCGCATCATCATTGGTGATCACTTCCGCGCAATGCACGACTTCCAGCCGCGCTTTGTCATAAGAAAGCCCCGAAAGAGTCTGCCCGATCTTTTCCTTGTCGCCCGTCAGCACAACTTTCAGATCTTTATCACTTCCCAGCGCCTGGACGGCGCCCTTCACGATCTCCGCAGGGGCATTGTCGCCCCCCATCGCATCCACGACTATCTTTATCATAAAATCTTTCTCCGGTTCGTTTTGTATTCGATCATATTATTTCCGCCTGAACCTTTTTCAGGCTTTTACACTGAAAAATTTTTCTTTACTGTTCGTAAAAACCGCTTTTTCGCCCGCGCACCCTGTTTGCCGTGAGGCTCTTGCAGGAAAGGTGAAGCGGCGCGCGTTCTTTAAAGGTGTGCCCCGATGGCGTGCCGCGAGGAAAACCTCCGCGGTCAGCGGCAAAGCCGCGCACCCGTGGGGTTGTCTTCAAATCACGGAAATTTGTTTCGTCAGCTCGAAACAAATTTCGTGAACCTCTCTTAATACTCCAGATTTCCCACCGTCCGCGGGTACGGCAATACGTCGCGGATGTTGGAAATCCCCGTTAAATACATGATCATGCGTTCAAACCCGAGCCCGTACCCCGAATGGACCGTGCCGCCGTATTTGCGCAGATTGATATAAAAATCGTAATCTTCGGGTTTGAGTCCCAGCTCTTTCATGCGCGCCAGCAAAACGTCTTCGCGCTCTTCTCTCTGCGACCCGCCGATCAACTCGCCGATCCCGGGAACCAGCAGATCTGCCGCCGCAACCGTCTTGCCGTCGTCGTTCAGGCGCATATAGAACGCTTTGATCTCCTTCGGATAATCGGTCAAAAATACAGGTTTTTTGTAAACCTGCTCGGTCAGATACCGTTCGTGCTCGCTCTGCAGATCGCAGCCCCAGTATACGGGGAATTCAAATTTATCCTTGACCTTTTCCAGAATTTTGATCGCTTCCGTATAGCTCAGGCGCACAAATTCGCTCTCCGCTACGTTGTTGAGGCGCTCGATGAGCCCCTTATCCACAAAGTTGTTTAAAAATTCGATCTCTTCCTTGCAGCTTTGCATGACATATGTGATGATGTACTTGACCATCGCTTCCGCCACGTCCATGTCCCCCGCAAGATCGCAGAAAGACATTTCCGGCTCGATCATCCAGAACTCTGCCGCATGGCGCGTCGTATTGGAGCGCTCCGCGCGGAAAGTCGGACCGAACGTATAGACATTGGAAAATGCCATCGCAAACGGCTCGACGTTGAGCTGTCCCGAAACGGTCAGGCTCGCCTTCTTGCCGAAAAAGTCCTTTTTATAATCCACTTCGCCCTTGATCTTGTCCAAATCCAGCGTCGTTACCTGGAACATCGCGCCCGCACCCTCGCAGTCGCTTCCCGTAATGATGGGCGTGTGTACGTACACAAAGCCGCGTTCGTTGAAAAATTTATGAATGGCATACGCCGCTTCGCTGCGGATCTTGAATACCGCACCGAATGTGTTCGTACGCGGACGCAGATACGCGATCTCACGCAAAAATTCCATCGAATGCCGTTTTTTCTGCAACGGATAGTCGGGAGCCGACGTACCCATCACTTCGATCTTCTCCGCCTTGACTTCGAACGGCTGTCTGTTTTCGGGAGTCAAAACGACTTGCCCCGTTACGACAAGGCTCGCTCCGACGTTCTGCTTGGCGATCTCGTCGTAATTACCGAGTTTTTCCCGCTCAAAAACGACCTGGCAGTTTTTGAAAAAACTTCCGTCGTTCAGCTCGATAAAACCGAATGCCTTGGAATCGCGCAATGTACGCACCCATCCGCAAACCGTAACCGTCTTTCCGCCCAGTTCCGCCATCTGCTCAAAAAGCTGGCGGATATAAGTTCTCTTCATAACCTTTCTCCGTATTTTGTATAGAATACCGCAGTTTATTTCCTAATATTGTAACAAATTTTTTCGGATTTATCAAGTATAAATTTGTCGAAACCTATTCTTTTTTAAAAGAGCCCTTTTTTGCGTGAAACATTTTTCACTTGCTCCCCTTTCCGCTCCGTTTGCCCTGTATCGAAACCATTCGTCGCTCCTTTAAAACCCTAAGGGCAGCACCTTCTTCCGCACGCACGTTACCGGCCTCCCTCCGTACCCGTATCGGGGCGTAAAAGCCCGTCGCAGGGCGAAAAAATTTCGCCCCGCGACGGGCACAGAAACAAAACCGATATAATATATAAAAGTGAACACAGAAACGGCGAACGCCTATGCAGAAACAGCAGAGCATCGAACGTATAAAAACCAACACAGCGACAACTCGGCCGCACCTTTTGCCGAAGACAAAAAAGCCGCGCAGGTACCTGCGCGGCTTTTTTTTCCATTTTGTCCACAGAAATTTTCAATGTACCGTTCAAAAACGAACTTTGAACAAATTCCTTGTATCTTGCTCAACGCCGCTGTGATCGCGAAAACGGCAGATTCCGGTTCAGTCTATCTTTTTCACAAAACACTTTCTGCGCTTGACGATCTCGCGTTCCATCGCATTCCACTGTTCTTGTACCGCACTGTTTGTAACGAGTTCGGGATTGGACTCGATGTGCTCGATCTTATCGGCAAGAACGTTTCGGATGATGCGCGCCATCATCACGGAATTGACGCCCATTTTCTGATAATCCGGATGCACCGCGATGAGTACCATTTCCAGTTCTTTTGGTTTTGCGATCGCCTTCATCAGACGGAAAATGGTGGGAAGAGTCATCTTTCCGCCGCTCTTTTGCAAAGGACTGCAAATGGACGGCAAGACAACCGCCATGGCGATCACTTTTCCTTCCTTGTTTGCCAACATGGAAAAATAGCGAGGGTTGATGACCGTAGCAAACTGTTTGATGATATGGTCGATCACCTTCCCTTCAACGGGAACATAACAATCGAGTGCCGCATACGCAAGATTGGTCATCTCCAAAGCCTCATGCCCGTAACGGCCGATCAGCTTGTTCATCGGCATGCTTTCCGCAAGTTCCTGCAATCCGAGTTTTTTTTGTATGTATCCCGCCACATGTTCGATGCGCGGATCCAGCGAATCGGGAATCGTAAAATCATATTCGACCCATTCGCTTTCGTCCGAAAATCCCGCACCGCGGACAAGTTTTTCATAATATTCATAATTATAATTTGTAGCATATGTGGCACGACGGTCAAATCCGTATGTTAAAAGTCCTTCCCTGTCCTGATCGTTAAAGCCCCACGGTCCGTGGATCGTATCCATGCCGCGCTCCTTTCCGAACTTTTCCACGGCATCCAAAAGAGCCTTTGCCACATCAGGGTCGTCGATGCAGTCGAACCTGGAAAAGCGGATGCACTTCCTGCCCGAAATCTCGTTGTACTTCTTCTGCAGGATCGCCGCCACTCTGCCCGCCGTTTTGCCGTCTTTTTTGGCAAGATAACAGCAAATTTCACATTCGGCAAGCATCGGGTTCTTTTTGGGATTGGTCAGATTCATCTCGTCCCCAAACAAGGCAGGGACGTATTTATCACAGTTTTTATAAAGTTCTAAAGGGAAACGCACGAATTCGCGCATCTGTTTTGCGGTCTTTACCGCCATTACGGTTATCATCTCTTCATCCTCTCAGCTGCCGCAAAGAGCGACAGATTCATCCTTTTTGTTAAACAACGCGGGTTTCACAAGGTATTTTACCACACTTAACAATCAAATGCAAGACGTCGGAGCCAATTTCCGGCTCCAAATTTTGCGGAATTTTCTGGATAATGCCCTGCACGGGCGCATAACGGTCCTTGCGCAGGCGCACCGTTTTTACCGTTTTTCCCGCCACACGTCGTATAAGATACCCTTTGCTGCGCAGTCCCTGTTTCTCCGCACGCAGGACGCACTCGCTGTCCCCTTCGCGGATCTCGGGCTCGGGCGGGGCGATCGTTTCCACCACAACGCTTTTGCGAATATAAGTTACGTCAGTTTTATGCCCGTAAACGCGGATGGAAAGATTTCCGCCCGCCGCCCTTGCCAGAATATACACCCTGCCTTCTGTGTCGTTGCGGAATTTTAAATCGCAGCCCGTGCCGCTGACCATGGCGTCAAAGGACGGCTCCACGTAACCGACCGCCAGACTGTGCGGATGCTGTTCCACGATCCCCATACCCGATAACAGCGCGGCATTATAGACCGTCGTGCTGACCTGGCATACTCCGCCTCCTACGCCCGCGACAAACGCTCCGTCCTGAATGATGGGTGCACTCTTGAATCCGTTCGCCTGCGTCCGCTCCCCCACTCTCTCGTTGAACGAAAAAACTTCACCCTTGTCAAGAATTGTCCCGTTGATTTTTTTTGCCGCCAGCGCAATGTTTTCAGCGCGGTTGCATCCCTCCGCATACCGTGTGGAAAAGCTGCTCAGCCGCACGCACTCCTCTTTTAATTTTTCCAGACTGCGCCGCGGCATTTCCCTGACAATCTCCGCCCGCACCGTTCCGCCGCCCGCTTCCAGTGCCGAAAGCACCTTTTCTTTCAACACGGCTCCGTTCACATACGTTCCCTCTGTTTCTTTCGAAAACAGGAACGGCTCGTCCCAATTCGCCGTGAATTGCATCCTCGCGTCATGGCTTTTCGTGTAATATTCGTCGCAAATCCCGCGCAACGTCTCTTCGAAATTTGTCAAAACCAAATGTTTTTGCAGCGTGTATTTTCCCGCTTTTTTCCGCGCTTTTTTCAGAACCTTTGAAAGATCGCTCCTGTAATATAATTGCGGCGCGCGGAAAGTATAGGTGCATCCGCCCGCTTCCACGGTCAGCTCCCGACCGGCGGCGTCTTCCTGCAATGCGCGCGAAATGCGTTCGCATGCAGACTTTTCGCTCATACCCGAAACGTCCACCCCTTCCACGATACAACCCTGCGGCATTCTGCCTGCGGCAAAGCCGCAAAAAAGCAGCGTTGCCGCCAACATTGCCGCGATTACCCATATTTTCATCATCCGTAATGACAATCTGTTTCTTCCGTCCATACCAATCTGCCGCCCCTCTTACTAAGCAGTATGCCCCGCAAAAATACAAACATTCGCGTTTTTTCGTGCCATTTTCAGGTTTTTCGCCCCTTGGAAACTTTTCTCCGTTTTTTCCTCTTGCTTTTTTGTCATGAAGGCTTGTTTTTCGCCCGCTCGACCTTTATAATCCAAAACACACGGGAATTTCTCTCTGCGCCGCCAACTTTGCAATTCGGCGAAAAAACGCTACGATTTTGCGCGGTCATTTTCGAAGAAAAAATGCCGCGGCGCGCAAAAATTTGCGCGCCGCGGCACGATAAACAAATATCACAGAAAATTTTTATAAAAACAAAATATTTATTCGGATAACATCTCCGGCATACCAACTTTCATCGAAATCAACTCCCGCGCCGCCTTTAAAAGCCTTTTAAATACTGACTTTATAATAGATTTAGCAGAAAAAGCGGGAAACCGACAAGATAAATCTGACGGCCGATTTGTTTTGGGGCTTTCGGCGGGCTCGTGTACGGCAGCGGCGCGCCGGATCGGCGCGAAAAACAAAGAACCGCACGTTCAACGCCTGATCTTGCCCGCGCAGGTACAGAAACTTCCGCTCAACGCTTAATTTTTGCCTGCACTGAAGCAAAAACGCCTGCTCAACGCTTGATTTTTCCTGCACTGATGCGGATTTTGTTGACCGATCTTCCGAAAAGCACTTTTTCGGTATGCGTGCAGGTTAGAATGGTCTGAACGCCGTCGATCTGTGCGAGGAGTTTGCGGCGGCGGGACAGGTCGAGTTCGCTCATCACGTCGTCAAGAATGAGGACGGGGTATTCGCCCGCGACCTGGCGGAAAATATCCACTTCCGCAAGTTTGAGTGCGAGCGCGGCGGTGCGCGCCTGCCCCTGCGATCCGTATACGCGCGCTTCCTTTCCGTTTACCAGAATTTTCAGATCGTCGCGGTGCGGACCCGCCGTCGTGTAACCCAGGCGCACGTCCTTTTCGTAGTTATCGGACATTTCTTTCAAGAGCGCCTGTGCGATCTTCTCGCGGTCATCGCCGTATTTCCGCTCGGCGCCCACTTCGAGTGTTTCGGCGCCGTCCGTCAAAAACGCGTGTTTTTCGGCGGCAAGCGGTTCCAATTTTTCCAAAAACTCGCCGCGGCGCTCGATGAGCTCCGCCGCATAGCGGCAAAGCTGCACGTCCCAGACGGGCAGCGTTTCAAACACCAAAGAAAGATCCCTGTTTTTTAAGAGCGCGTTGCGCTGTTCCAGGATCTTGTTGTAGCGAACAAGCGCCGTATAATAGGAGCGCGAAAGCTGGGAAATGGAAACGTTAAGGAAGCGTCGGCGTTCGTCGGGGCCGTCCTGGATCATGCGCAGTTCGCCGGGACTGAAAAAGACGCCGTTGATGTTGCCGAGAAGGTCTGCGTTGCGCGCGATCTTCGAGCCGTTGATGCGGATCTCACGCTTTGTTTCGTAAATATCCGCGGCAATGGAAATGTTTCCGAATCTGGTTTCGGCAAGGGCGGAGATATGCGCCCCGTCCTCGCCCGAACGGATCAGCTGTTTGTCGCGCCCCGTACGAGGGGAAACGCCGGTGCAAAGGTAAAACACCGCTTCGGCGCAGTTGGTCTTACCCTGGGCGTTCTTGCCGTAAAGCACGTTGATGCCGTCCGAAAACTCGAACATTTCTTCGGCATAATTTCTGAAATTTTTCAGTACCAAATTTTTTATTCGCATTCTTTCTCTGTTTTGATTTGATTTTCCGACGATTTTATATTATAATGTACTCTGTACCGGCAGGTTGCGGCGAACAGGCGCATGAGGGGGCGCACGCTTTGTCATTATTATAGCAGATTTCGCCGAAAAGACAAAGCAAAAAGAGAATTTTTACGAAAAAAGACAAAGCAGGTTGAGGTTTATATGTCTGACAACGATCAATTTGAATTATTATGGAAAAAAATCAGCGAAACTCTGCAGGCGACTCTGTCGCCCATCACTTACAACACGTATATTTCCAAGCTCAAGGCTGTGGACATTGACGGTACGAAGATCATTTTAAGCACCGACAACGAATTCTTTGCCAATTTCATCGGGAAGAACCTGACGGAAAAGATGAAGGAAGCGTTCCAGAAGGCGGACACGGGGATCACGGATTTCGAACTCGTGATCGAAGGGAGCGACGACGTCGTATTCACGACGGAAGAAGAGGAAGAGGATTATTCTCCCCTTTCCGTCGATCCGAGGTTCACGTTTGAATCGTTCGTGGCCGGAAAGAGTAATGAATTTGTATTTGCGGCGGCGAAAGCGGTGGCAAAAAATCCGGGGGCGAATTTTAACCCGCTGTATATTTACGGCGCGTCGGGACTGGGCAAAACCCACCTGATGCAGTCGATCGCAAACTATATCAGCCTCCACAAGCCGGCCCTGCGCGTGATGTACACCACTTGTGAAAAGTTCATCAACGAACTGATCGACTCGATCTACCTGAACAAGGGCAACAACCGCGACATGCAGGCGAAGTTCCGCAACCGTTACCGCAACGTGGACGTACTTCTCATTGACGACGTGCAGTTCCTTGCGAAAAAGCAGGCGGTACAGGAAGAACTGTTCCACACGTTCAACGCACTGCAGGCGGAGAACAAGCAGATCGTGCTCACCTCGGACGTTCCGCCCAAGGAGATCGCGACGCTGGAAGAACGTTTGCGCACGCGGTTCGAAGGCGGACTCATCGCCGATATCCAACCGCCGGACGCGGAAACAAAAATCGCCATTCTCAAGCAGAAAGCGTTTGAACGCAAAGCGGTGATCCCGCCCGACGTACTGGATTTTCTGGCGCGCGATTCGGGTACGGACGTGCGTACGCTGGAAGGCAGGCTGACCAAAGTCATCTTTGCGAGCAAACTGCACGAAAAGCCCATTACGCTGGAGCTTGCGGCGACCGCGCTGAACGAAGCGATCAGCGAAGAGCATGAAACGATCACTTCGGACAAAATCATTTCGGGCGTTTGTTCTTTCTATAAGATCACCAAGGACAAACTTCTGGGCAAGAGCAAGAAAAAAGAACTCGTCATACCGCGGCAGATCTGCGCATACCTGATGTGCGAGATCATGAACATTCCGCTTGTTTCCATCGGGGAAGCGCTGGGCGGGCGCGATCACACGACGGTGATCCATTCGCGCGAAAAAGTTACAAACCTCATCAAGGTAAACGACCGCGTGGCGAAAGAAGTGGAAGACATCCGCAACATTATATTAAAACAGTAACGTTTTGAAAGCGGTAACGCAAAGACGTTTACATAATGAAAAGCAGATTACCCTTCCCTTTTGCGGAAGGGTAACAAATTTTATTTTCGGGCATACGGATATGGAAGTTACGAACAAATTTTACACAACCGGATACGACGCAGTAGTCGTGGGAGCGGGCCACGCGGGGTGTGAAGCGGCGCTTGCACTGGCGCGGACGGGCATCCGCACGCTGATGCTCTCTCTGAATCTGGACAGCATCGCGTTCATGGCGTGCAACCCGTCCATCGGCGGCACGGCAAAGGGACACCTCGTGCGCGAGATCGACGCCTTGGGCGGAGAAATGGGCATCAACGCGGACAAGACCGCCTTGCAGATGCGGATGCTGAACGTCGGCAAAGGCGCGGCGGTTCAGAGCCTGAGATCACAGGCGGACAAACACGCTTACCACGCCGCCATGAAAAAGACTTTGGAAAACACGGACAACCTGACCATTCTGCAGGGCGAAGCCGCCGAAGTTCTCACAAAAGACGGCAAGGTATGCGGCGTAAAGACAACTTTCGGCGAAATTATCGAAGCACGTGCCGTTGTTCTTGCGACGGGCGTATACCTGAAAAGCGCGGTGATCGCGGGAGAGTTCAAGCAATCGAGCGGCCCGAACGGGTTTGCGCCCGCCAATGCGCTGACGGATAATCTGATCGCACTCGGTTTCAACGTGCGCAGATTCAAGACAGGCACCCCTGCCCGCGTGGACGGACGTACGATCGACTATTCGAAATGCGAGATCCAGAACGGGCAGACGGATATATATCCCTTTTCCTATCTCTCGGACGGAGTTGTACAGAAGCAAAAGCCCTGCTATCTTACCTATACCAACGAAAAGACGCACGAGATCATCCGCGCAAACCTGCACCGTTCGCCGCTGTATTCGGGGGTGATCAAGGGAACAGGCCCGCGGTACTGCCCTTCCATCGAAGACAAAGTGGTGCGGTTTGCGGACAAAGAGCGGCACCAGATCTTTCTCGAACCCGAATGCGCCGATTCCAATGAAGTGTATGTGCAGGGCATGAGTTCTTCCCTGCCCCACGACGTGCAGCGGGCGATGTACCGCACGGTGGCGGGGCTGGAAAACGTGCGCATCATGCGCTATGCTTACGCGATCGAATACGACTGCATCGACACGCTGGACGTGTACCCTACCCTGGAATTTAAAAAGATAGAAGGGCTGTACACGGCGGGACAGATCAACGGCACGAGCGGATACGAAGAAGCGGCGGCGCAGGGACTCATCGCGGGGCTGAACGCGTCGCTGAAACTGCGCGGAAAAGAGCCTTTGATCCTGCACCGCGACGAAGCGTATATCGGGGTACTGATCGACGACCTCGTAACCAAAGGCACGAACGAGCCTTACCGCATGATGACTTCGCGTGCGGAACACCGCATTCATTTACGGCAGGACAATGCGGATTTCCGCCTGACGGAAAAAGGATATGCCGCGGGACTTGCCACAAAAGAGCGCTACGAAAAATATCTGGCGCGGAAAAAAGCGGTAGCGGATATCCATACTCTTCTTGACGAACGCGTATCCCCTGCCGAATGCCGTGAATTCTTAATGGATCACGGATTTCCTGCGCCCGCAGGCGGCGTTTCATATGCGGATATGCTGCGCCGCGGCATCGATATTGCAGAGATCCGCGAAAAGTTCGGAATTTTACAGGGCGCGCGGCCGGAAGACATCGAAACGGCGTGCATTGACATCAAATACGAAGGCTACTTAAAGCGCGGCCTGGAACAAATCGAAAAGGCGAAAAAGCTGGAAAACCGCAAACTGCCCGACGATATTGATTATGAAAAAATCGACGGACTAAGACTGGAAGCGCGGCAGAAGCTCAACAAGATCCGTCCCGAAAACCTCGGACAGGCGGGACGCATTTCCGGCGTCAACCCCGCCGATATCG
>CASEWU010000218.1 GCA_949291725.1 uncultured Bacillota bacterium | reverse complement strand
TATATTTTGACTTGGAAAGTCATCTTGGTACGCTCTATAAAATTGAGGCAATTGCTTGGGAAAACGGCAAACCGAAAGACAAATTTTTTGCGCTTACAACCGCTGATATGCCCGATGCTGTGAGACGCATTACGGGTATCACGCACGAGCAATCTCTTACCGGCACGGATGAACGGGAAGCGGTATTTGCGTTTTGGAATTTTCTGCAACGCAATCAAGCCGTTGCGGCGCAAAAGATTGTTGTGAACAGAAAGGAGTATCACAAGATTTCCTGTATCGGCTACGGCGTCTCTCGGGAACTTCAAAAAATTTTCCTGCGATTCGGGATTCGTATCGTTTTCGACAACGAAGAGCGCGGCGACCTGTATGAATATGCAAAAACATATTGCAATCATCTGCCGCTGAAAAGTTTTCGCCAATCCGTGGTGAACCGCTATTTTTCGATTCGGGAAAACGAGTTAAATTCGCTTCCTCTTTTGCATACCGCTCTTGTACGGGAAGCGACAAGACCAATCACGGAAGAGGAATGCAAAACACTTGTGAGTCGGCTGACAAACCTTTCGGCAAAGGACGAAGATTTACTGCGCTCCTGCGAACGGATCGGATTCGATTTATTCCGTATCCTCACGATATGCGAAACGCAATTTGCCGATACGCTATCGTTTCTGTTTGAGCAAACGAAAACTCGCCCTTGCGCCGAAGATGATTGGCGCAGGATCGTTGCAAATATCGAAACAAGAGTTAAGAAATCCGACAGCGACAAAATGATGCAACAGTTTGAAAATTACCTCCCCGAACAGATACGGGCGATTTATCCGCTTGAATTGTCCTATAAAATCTTAGATGGCGAAGGAAGGATCGGGGCAAATCTGATTGAAATCGGCTATCGCAAAACAAAATTGCTCGTTGAATGCGGTTTAGAACTCGAACCCACGGAATCAGGCAAGGCAATACGCGAAAAAGTTCTGAACTCTCGGTATGACGCTTGTCTGGTTTCGCATTGCCATGCCGACCATGCAGGGCTGATCGATAAAATCGAAAAAAAGACAAAGGTTTATATAGGGCCTACCGCAAAGCGTATCCTGCAAATTACCGAAAAAAAGAAATACGATCAAGTGCTGACGTTCAACGGAAAAATGAACATCGGCGGGATAACCGTTACGCCGTATTTATGCGACCATTCGGCAATGGACGGTTATATGCTTTACTTTTCTGCAAACGGAAAGAGTATTTTATATACAGGTGACTTCCGCGGGCACGGCAGAAAGAGTTACTCCGCGCTTTTGTCCCGATTGCTGCAAGTTGACATTCTCATCTGCGAGCGAACCAATCCCGACGGCGTAAAAGCTTGGAGCGAAACGAAGTTGCAGGAAAAGTTCGAAGAATTGATGCGAGGAAACCGCGATATTTACGTATTGACCGGCACGATGAATGTAGACCGCATTGTAACGATTTATAAGGCAAGCCGCAAAACACGGCGACCTATACTGGTAGACGGAACTCAGGCACTGCGTCTCAATAAAATCGGCGGCAGCATACCGCATCCGCGTTCACATAAAGAAATAAAAGTCGTGCGTCCCTCCGCTACACAGAAATTTTCAGGTATGCAACCATATACGATGCTGGTTCGGAGTTCCATGACCGATGCGCTGGACAAATTGCTGGAAACACGCCCCGATGCGTCATTGATATATTCAATGTGGAGCGGCTACCGCGAAAAAGAAGATATAAAACAATTGCTCGAAATCTTTGAACGACGGAATTGTCCGATTTACACCTTGCATACGTCCGGTCATGCGGACAGCGACGCAATTCAAAAACTCATCGACACGGTTAAGCCGAAAGAGATAAAATACGTGCACGGAGAAGTATAGAATGATAATCAAAACAGGAATTTTTTGGTTTGTCCGCGGTGAAATGATCGCGGACAGGTATGATTATACATTGGAAGAGAAAAAACAAAGCGATTTTATCGACTATCCGTATTCCCATTTTGATATGTGGGATAAATTGAGCAAAAACCGGTTTCCGTATGCGGATTTTGCGACATATCCGCGCGGCAGGCTGTTATTCGACGTGAAGAGAGGACAATATCTTTTGTATCTTGATCGCTGTATTACGGACGAAGAGACAAAAAAGCTGATACAATTCTATGGCCTTGAAAAAGATTCGTATATACTTTCCCGCGACGAACATTACAGTT
>CASEWU010000217.1 GCA_949291725.1 uncultured Bacillota bacterium | reverse complement strand
CTGCGAAAAAACGCGTGGTCGTAAACGAAAAGAAGAATTCCCAGAACAAAATGATCAAAACTTCTGTGAAGACCGCCATCAAAAAGTTTAATGCAGCTTTGGCCGCAGGCGACGCGGAAGCTGCTGAAAAGCTGCTGCCCGAAACCGTTTCTGTCATCGATTCCGCTGCAAGCAAGGGAATCCTCCACAAGAACAACGCGGCAAACAAAAAGTCTGCATTGGCGAAAAACCTCAACGCCCTGAAAGCAAACCCGAAAGCTGCTGTTCAGGAAGAAGTCAAAGCGGAAGAAGCAAAGGAAGCAGAAACCGCTGCTCCCGCTGTAGAAGCCCCCGCTGAAGAAAAGCCCAAAAAAACCAGGGCAAAGAAAACGGAAAAAGCTGAATAATTTCAACATTCCAAAGAACGCAGTTTCTACTGCGTTCTTTTTTTATGGCCGCAGTGTTTCAGTGTTTTGAATATCCATGCATTGTTTCAGCTTTTGAATATCAAGTGCTGTTTCGGCATTTTGAATATCCCGCACGGATACCCTTCCGACCGATCCCTCGGCGCCGCCGCCCGATCATCCTTGTGCGTTCTTTCGGCCGCCGAGCATCGACTTTTTCCGTCTAAGACAATTGTCCGGTAATTTGATGCACAGCACTGCGCCGCAAAAAAGAAAAATTACCTTATCAGCTCAGCTTTTTAAAACTTTAAAGCGCATCAAAAAATGCCGCGCTTAGAGGGACTCTTGACGGCAGGTCTTTCGCAGCGCAGCCGTTTTGTCGGTTTTTCCAAAACAACAAAACGCGATTGTAAAAAAAATAATATACCCGCAGAAAAATTTATGTGTAAATCGTTTGTATTTTCAATGAAATTGTTTATAATGTATTTATCAATATAAATAAGTCGCACGCGCGACGAACCAACGCTAACAGGATAAAAAAATGGCAGAATTGAAAAAAGAAGAAAAAATCATTGAAATCGTAAACGTCTCGAAGATCTTCGACGAAACCGCAGCCGTACAGGACATCAGTTTCTACGTCCGTAAAGGCGAATTTATCACTTTCCTCGGCCCCTCCGGCTGCGGAAAAACCACTACTTTGCGTATGATCGCAGGTTTTGATATCCCCACTTCGGGCAAGATCCTGCTCAGCGGAAAAGACATCACCAATCTGCCCCCGAACAAGCGCCCCGTCAATACGGTATTCCAGCGCTACGCTCTGTTTCCTCATTATAACATTTACGACAACATCGCATTCGGGCTGAAACTCAAAAAAGTTCCCGTTACCTACATGAACGACAAGGGTGAAACCTACACAAAATTGCAAAAACTGACGCGCAAAGAAATTGATGAAAAAGTTCGCGCAGCTCTCGCCGTCGTCGACTTGGAAGGCTTTGAAAAGCGAAGCGTATCCACTCTCTCCGGCGGTCAGCAGCAGCGCGTTGCTATTGCGCGCGCCATTGTCAATGAGCCGGAAATTCTCTTGCTCGACGAACCTCTCGGCGCCCTTGACCTTAAAATGCGCAAAGAAATGCAGATCGAACTCAAAGAAATGCACCGCAAACTCGGCATCACGTTCATCTATGTAACGCACGATCAGGAAGAAGCCCTTACAATGAGCGATACAATCGTCGTCATGAAAGACGGCCGCATTCAGCAGATCGGTACCCCTGCTTCCATTTACAACGAGCCCGCCAATGCCTTCGTTGCCGACTTCATCGGCGACAGCAACATCCTCAACGGCACCATGGTCGATAAACTCACCGTACGCTTCTGCAACAAGAATTTCAAGTGCGTCGACGATTACGAAAAAAATGAAAAAGTCGACGTAGTCGTCCGACCCGAAGACATCGTTATGACCGAGCCCGAAAAAGGCATGCTCACAGGCCGTGTGGTCAACGTCGTTTTCAAAGGCGTTCACTATGAGATCACCGCCATGGTCGGAAGATCTGAAATGGTCATTCAAAGTACCCAAAGCCGCAAGATCGGCGATGTCATCGGCATGAATATCAGCCCCGACGATATCCATATCATGAAAAAAGAATTTACCGTCAATCAGTACGACGGTTATATCACCAAAAGAAATACGGTCGTTTTCGGCGACGGAGAATTCGACTGCGACGTTACGACTCTTTATCCTGGTTCTCACCTCGATGAAGAAGGTTATCTCATCACCGCAGACGGAGAAAAGATCGACCTCACCGATGTCGACGTTACCGTTGAAGTCGGACTCGAAGACATCGAAATCAGCGACAACGCCGATGAAGGCGGCGCTCGCGGACATATTGTCCAACTCATCTATAAAGGCGATCACTATCAGTATATCGTCCGCACGGAAGAAAATGAAGAGGATTATGTTTTCGACATCCCAGACCTGTGGAACGAAAACGATTACGTCAGCATCAAGATCAAGCCGGAAAACATCCATCTTCGTCTGAAACAGGAGATCAAATAACATGGAACGCATTCATTTTTCACGCAAACAGCTCTGTATACCTTACGGACTGTTCCTCGCTTTATTTGTCATTATCCCCATGCTGCTCATCCTGTTTTACGCCTTTACAAAGGAAGTCAACGGCTCCTTGTCCTTTTCGTTTTCAAATTTCATAGGATTCTTCACCAGCCGTGCAAAACTTTCAACCTTGCTCATGAGCATCACCATCGCCATTATTTCTACGGCTCTGTGCCTTCTGATCGCTTACCCTGTCGCTTACATTCTTGCACGCAGTTCCTTCCGTAAAAAGAATGTATTGCTCATGATCTTTATCTTGCCCATGTGGATAAATTTCGTGCTCCGCATTACCGCTCTGCGCGAACTTCTTGATCTCATCGGGCTGCTCGAATCACAAAATTACCTCAATACCCTCATCGGCATGGTTTATGACTTCCTGCCGTTTATGATCCTGCCCCTCTATACCACCTTGGAAAAAATCGACAAAAGCTATCTCGAAGCCGCTGCCGATCTCGGCGGAAATAAGTTTACCGTCTTTACAAAGGTTACTTTCCCGCTTTCCATGCCGGGCGTCATCTCCGGTATCACCATGGTTTTCATGCCGTCTATGACAAACTACGTCGTCAGCGATACACTGAGTAATTTCAATATCACCATCCTCGGAAAACTGATCGACGAATACTTCACTACCTACGATAACTGGCATATGGGCTCCATGATCTCCATTATCTTGCTTCTGATCATCTTCCTGACAATGCTCGCTACCGGCGGTTTCAAAGACAACGAAAAGGAGGCCCGCGGGACAAACCTATGGTAAAAAAAGTTTTATCCGTCGCCATTTGCGCGATCGTCCTTTTGTTCGTCTATGCACCGATTCTCCTGCTCGTCGTTTACTCGTTCGACAAATCCAAAATCATCAATATCCATGAATTTTCTTTTTCGTTTGAGCTCTATAAACAGCTGTTCCGCGACAAGAAAATCATGCAGATCCTTTTCAATACGATATGGCTCGCCCTCGCGGCAGCCGGCCTTTCCACCGTTTTAGGGACTGCCGGCGCGATCGGTATCTTTTACAGCCGCAAACGCATCGCAAAACCTCTCAATGCGGCCTCCCAGATCCCCGTGATCAACGCTGAAATTGTTACCGCAATTTCCCTTGCGCTGCTGTTTTCCATGGTCGCCCTCTACCGCACTTATTTTTCTCTCATTATCGGGCACATGGTACTTTGTACCCCGTTCGTCGTTCTTTCCGTCCTGCCTAAATTAAAGCAAATGGACTCCAATACTTACGAAGCCGCGCTCGATCTCGGTGCCAGCCCCGCACAGGCACTCTTTAAAATCGTTATACCGCAGATCTTCTCCGGCATTCTCGCAGGATTCATGCTTTCCATTACGCTCTCGTTGGACGATTACATTGTTACCGCTTTCACAAAGCCCAAAACATTTGACACGATCAGCACCTATGTCTATAATGCGGTCAAAAACGGAACAAACAGTTCCACCCCTGCCCTGCGCGCCCTTTCGGCTCTGATCTTCGTTGTCATGATCGTTATCGTGCTCGTCATCAATCTGCGCGCAAGAAAACCTGCTAAAAAAGGAGCCTGATCATCTATGAAACGTATTTTATCTGTATTGGCAGCCCTTTTGATCACTGTGCCTTTGATCCTTTCGCTCGCCGCATGCTCTTCCGAGTCCAAAAAACAAGTCTTGCGCGTTTACAACTGGGAAGATTATATCAGTACTTCCAAATCCGGCGACGAAGAAGAGTCCGAGGACGATTCCGTTCCCGATCTCATTGCGGAATTTGAAAAAGAATACGGTGTTACGGTCGAATATTCAACCTTCGGCACCAACGAAAATATGTACAACGAACTGAAGATCAATGCCGCAGGCTACGATCTTGTCTGTCCCTCCGATTATATGATCATGAAAATGATCAACGAAGATATGGTTGAACCCTTCAGCCAAGAATTCATCCAAAACGGAACTTACTCCAAATACGCTTCCCCGCTTATTAAAGAACTCTTTGAAGAAAACGGTTGGACACAATTCGCCGCCGCTTATATGTGGGGAACGATGGGCTTTGTCTATAATCCCGCTTACGTCGACGCCGAAGATCTCTCTTCCTGGGCAGGCATATGGGACAGCAAGTACGCGAAAAAATCTACCATCAAAGACAGCGTGCGCGATTCTTACTTTTTAGGCGTCGCTTACGTATACCGCGATGAACTCAACAGCCTTGCCAGCGAATATTCTGCAGGTAATCTGGACAGCACCGAATACAAGAGTGCCCTCGAAACCATCATGAACCGTACCGACGAGGAAACTCGCAGCCGCGTCAAAGATGCACTTCTCGAACTTAAACCCAATCTCTATGGCTTTGAAGTCGACAGCGGCAAACAGGACATGATCACAGGAAAAATCACGATCAACTTCGCCTGGAGCGGAGACGCCGTTTATGCTATGGATGAGGCGGAAGATTCCGAAACAGGCAACCCTGTTTATCTTAACTACGCTATTCCCAAAGAGTGTACGAACATCTGGTTCGACGGCTGGGTCATGCCCAAAGGTGCAAACACAGAACTCGCCGAGAAATTTATTGACTTCCTCTCCCGTCCCGAAAATGCCGTAGCCAATATGAACTACATCGGCTATACAAGCGCGGTAGGCGGCGACGCCGTGTTCGACGAAATGGTCGATTGGTATGACGAATCCGCCGATCCCGAAAACCGCGGCTTCGACGAGGCCGGCAACGCTTTGCAAAAATACGACCTCAATTATTTCTTTCAGGGTACAGGCGATTACGACGATTACATTATCTATGTGTCCGAAGAGAACCTCAACCGTCAAATTTATGCGCAATACCCTTCCGCATCTGAGTCTGACAACGTGATCCTGCGCAGCGCCATCATGAAAAACTTCACCAACGAAGAAACGGCAGCTGTCAACGAAATGTGGGAAGAAGTAAAAGGACTGCCGATCCCCGTCTGGGCTTACATCGTCATCGCTGTCATCGCGGCAGGCATTATCATCATTGCCCTGTCCTATGTCTATAAAGGCAAAAGAAAAAGCGCAAAACCCAAAAAAGGCTATCACCGCGTCCCGACAAAATAATGGTTCTGCATAAAATACATCCTGCTCATGCCGGCCCGCCCCTTTGAAATATTTTTGAATTTTGCGCATTGAGCAAATTTTAAAACATTACTCTGTTAAATTATAATTTTTTGTGCCTACTTTTATGGCACCGACAAAAAGGAATATCATGAAAAAACTTGTAATTCTGGGACAAGGTCCCGCAGGCATTTCAGCAGCTCTCTATGCCGTTCGCGGCGGCGCCGATGTTACAGTGATCGCCAAAGATTTCGGTGCGCTCGCCAAAGCTGACAAAATTGAAAATTACTACGGCTTCGAACACGGTATTGCCGCAAAAGACCTTATCGAAACAGGCATAAAACAAGCAAAAAATCTGGGCGTGAATTTCGTCAAAGGCGAAGTGTGCGGGATCGAATTTGCAGCCGACGGATACGATGTCAAAATTGCCGACGGCAGTACGATTTCCGCCGGCGCCATCATCATTGCGGTCGGCACCTCCAGAAACGTCCCTGCCATCGAAAACATTGAAAAATTCGAAGGAAAAGGCGTCAGTTACTGCGCTATCTGCGACGGATTCTTTTTCCGTGGAAAGAAAGTTGCCTTGATCGGCAACGCCGCGTATGCCCTGAGCGAATACCACGTTCTCAAAAATATAATCGACAACGTTACAATTCTGACAAACGGCGCCGAGCCGACTTTTTCCGACCCTGTCTGCAACACAAAAAAAATTCAGAGTTTTCAAGGAGCCGACAAACTGGATGAGATCGTGTATACCGACGGCACACGCGAAACTTTTGACGGCGTGTTCATTGCTTGCGGTTCCGCCGGTGCTTTCGAACTTTCCAAAAAACTTGGCATGGAAACCGCCAACAATAAAATCGTTACGGACGAAAACCGCGCAACCAATATCCCCGGTATATATGCGGCGGGAGACTGCGTAAAAGGCCTGCAACAAATTGCCAAAGCCGTTTACGACGGAATGATTGCAGGTACCCAAGCCTTAAAATATCTTAAAAGCCTTGGTTAAAATTTTTCTGCGCTCTTGCAGCTTTTAAATCTTCCCCCTTTTAAACGGTTATCTCATCTCAGCAATTAAGACTTCTGCATCTATTTTATACTTAAAGCCCTTACCATGCTTTACGATTCCAAGAATGTCTGATCTGAGCATAGCGCAATCTTTGTCTGTTGATTTACCGTAATAATTTTACAGCTATTTTAATTTGAAAAGTTTTATAACAAAACAAGCGGGGCGCCGGG
>CASEWU010000216.1 GCA_949291725.1 uncultured Bacillota bacterium | reverse complement strand
TTTCCGTGGAAGGAAAAAATTTCGTCTACGCGGGACGCATTCGGGAAATAGCCTGTCGTCCCGCTGGTGAGTACAAATTTTCTCCCGTTATGGGTGAAATACGCGGGCGCTTCCCTGACAAAGGGCGGAAACGGCATCGGGATATGTTCCGATTTTATCTCGGTCAAACCTTTAAAGTCGTCCGTCAGCGTCTGGCAAATCAGCGACGTATGCGGGTTTTCATAGAGAATGTAAGCGGTATCCTGTTCGACGATCAGGTCAAAGTCCCCCGCATGAAAGGGCTCGCAGGAAACCTCCGCACAGAAACGGAAGGGGCCGCGGATATCTTTTGCGCTGCAGACGGCGAAAAAAGAATTTTCAAAATGTTTTCCTCTGGAACATTTTGCCCAAAGAATATATTCTTTGTTTTTCGGATGAAAGAGGATGTGCGGCCTGTCCATGATGTTTTGGGGGTAAAACGGATGATCGGGGTCGGTCTGTTCGTGCATGATGATCCCTTCGTCTTTCCAGTTGTACAGATCGGAGGAGGAATACAGGCGCACGCCGTGGTGCCAGAACGGGCATTTTTCCCCTGTCGCCGTGCCCGTGATGCCTTCCTTGTTTTCCCCGTACCAGAAGAACGTTCCTTCCGCGTACAATACGGATCCGCCGTGTGCCTGGATCCTTTTGCCGTCTGTGTCATACCATGTCTTGCCCGGTCGGAAACAATGATACATTTTCGGTTACCGTCCTGTTTTTTTATAAATCTATTGTATTATATCCTGCACGGAATTTCAATCATTGCAAAAAAAATTAAAGGAGATATTTACGTGAGTTATGGACAATTTTTCACATAATGCTTACTGGATAGGGGCAGGGAAGGTGATCGTTTCCAAAGTCGTGAATTATGAAAGTCCCGCAACGGAGCTGAGGAGGGAATTCATACTGGAAAAACAGCCCGAAAAGGCGGTTTGCGTGATATGCGGGTTGGGGGCGTATGAATTGTTCCTGAACGGACAAAAGGTAAACGACGATCTTTTATCGCCTGGATTTACGATGTACGACCGACGGGTTTTGTATCTCACGTACAGCGTGGAAAAATATCTGAAAGCAGGTATCAACGTCGTCGGGGTGCGTCTGGGCGACGGGTTTTATAACCAGACAACGGAGGATACGTGGGATTTTTTCAGCGCGTCCTGGAGGGATACCCCAAAGCTGCTGTTTACCCTGTATGCGGATTCCGAAGAGGTTCTCGTAAGCGACAAAAGCTGGAGCGTGAATACGGAGGGGGCATGTTACCACAACGCAATCCGGACGGGGGAGTATTATGATGCCCGCAAAGAGAGCGACTGGCTGCAGGCGGGCGGAGGAGCGGGCTGGAAAAGAGCCTCCCGCAGAACTCCGCCTGGAGGCATTTTGGAAAGACAGACAATGCCGCCTGTGCGTATTTGCGAGAGAATAAGGCCGATCGGGTCGTGGAAAAACCAAACGGGGACCGTCTATGATTTCGGCGTAAATATTTCAGGGTTCTGCGAGATCAGGGTGAAAGGCTCGCGCGGACAGAAAATCGTCATGCGCTATGCGGAGTGTCTGAACGGCCGCGAGCTGGACCAGAGCAACATTTCCTGTTACGTAAAATCCGCCGATTTTTCGCAGGACAGGTACACGCTGAAAGGGGAAGGGACGGAAGTCTGGCACCCGAAGTTCGTCTATCATGGGTTCCGTTATGTCGAGATCCAATCTCCTGTGTCGGAGGAGCTGAGCGTCACGGCCTGTTTTGTGCATACCGATTTGCAGAAACGGTCAGATTTTTACTGTTCCGACAATCTTTTGAATTGGATCTATGAGGCGGGGAACCGCTCCGTTCTGAGCAACTACCATTCCATTCCGGAAGATTGCCCGCACAGGGAGAAAAACGGCTGGACAGGGGACAGCGCCATTTCCTGTGATCATACGGTCGTGACGTATGACATGGAGGAGTCCTATCTGAAATGGCTGAAAGATGTGTGCGACTGTCAGCGGGAAAACGGGCAGCTGCCGGGGATCGCCCCGACGTCGGGCTGGGGGTATAATTGGGGCAGCGGCCCCGCATGGGATGCGGCCCTGTTCTTTCTGCCCTACACGCTGTATAAGGATACGGGAAGCCTCCGCGCGATGCGGCTGGTTTATCCGTATGCAAAAAAATATCTGCAATACGCTTTGCAATGGCAGGAAGAAGGATTGTTTTGCTACGGTCTGGCGGATTGGTGTCCGCCGTCTGGGATTTCGGAAAAAGAGCTCATGTCCAACGAACTGTCCGATTCCTGTTATTGTTACAGAATGTTCCGCATTGCGGGATCGATGGCAGAGTTTTTCGAGCCGCAGGCGAAAGGGTATTTTGAAGAGCGGGCGGCGGAGATAAAGGGGGCGATCAGGCGAAAGTATATCCGATCGGACGGAGCGGACAACAACAGCCAGGGGGCCTTGGCGGAAGTGCTGTATTTCGGGATAACGGAAGGGGAAGAGACAAAAAGGATCGCCGATCTGCTTGCCCGAAAAGTTGCCGAGGATAAATATTGCTTCAAAGTGGGCATTCTGGGCATGAAAGCTCTGCTGCGGGCCTTGTCGGAAAACGGACACACGGAAGCGGCTTACAAAATGGTGAGCAGGGAAGATTATCCGTCGTATGGGTACTGGCGTCGGCAAGGCGCCACCACGTTGTGGGAAAATTGGGAAAACACTGGCTCACACAATCATCATATGTACAGCGACGTGCTTTCCTGGCTTTATACATATATCCTGGGCGTGAGGAACGAGGAAGTCGCCTATAAAAAAATTGTGATCGCTCCGTATTTTTTCGATGTGCAATGCAACGCGGGCGGAAACATCCATACGCCGTACGGGGATCTCGTGCTGCATTGGCAGAGATCGGAAAAGGAATTTTCCGCGGACATCTTTGTGCCGAAAGGAACGATAGCAGTACTGGCATTGCCCGAAAATCAAAAAATTTCATTGGAAAGCGGTAAAATGAACCATATAATCACATATATTTGATCGTTTTTATGCTTTTTATATTTCTTTCGGATATGTTTAGGAAAAAACGTGGTCTGGGGAAAAATTATGTGCTGATCTTTTTAGTCTTTGCGTCGAAATTTACATTGTTTGACGGACAAAGTTATTATGAAACTTTGCAAAACGGAACGGAAACAGGTTATGATAGCGTAGTGCTGATGCAGTGTGCACGCGTTGTACAGAGATCGGCCATATTTGATCAGTATCTCTATATCAGAACGATCCATGGCGGCGGACATATGTTTGAAGATGAGATGTTATTTGATCTGTCGGCGGATGTTCATCAGCAGAATAACATCGCTTCGGAAAAGCCAGAACTTTTAAATCAAGGGGCGAGGATCATTTTCAACTGGCAGAACAAATACATGGAAAAATCTCCTTATACGGTAGATCCGATTTGGACGGTTATGAAAGAAGGCGGACCGCAGCATGCACATGGTATGTTGGAGCAATATGCTGAAAGGCTGAAAGAGACGGGAAGAGATTATATCTCTTTCAAGAAAAAATATCATCTTGTGTGATGAAGAGAAAACTCTCTGAACTCGGTATATTCGTGCGTAACGGCAAGCATATTTACAGTTTTGCAGGCAGCTCAACGACACCGCAGAACCACTTTTCTGAAAAACGGAATAGGGGGCGGATTTGTATGGTTTCTGTCCACCACACAATACCCAGTCGAACTTTTTTGTGACGAGCAAAGAGTTTTGGCTGGGTATTTTCTGTCCGAACTAAAATAACACGCTTTTGCCCTTGAACCCATTATGAACCCTCCGAATTTGCTTTTTCGGGGGCGTAGGTTAGCATAGCTCCTCTCGGAAGTCAATGGTCGCAAAATCGTACTCCGCTTCGCTCCGTGGCGTTCGGGGCTTTGCCCCTCGGCTCCTGCTGAAAACTCTATAGAAGTCTTTAATAGCCGAACAAGGAAATTTTTTCCTTGCTCGGCTCTTTTGCTGTTTGGAAGATATTTTGCGCTTATAACGCAACGATTTTTCTTTGTTCCGTTGACTTCCGCAAGCTTTATTTTGAATATGCCGACATTTACCGTCCTATGCTCCTTCGCCTCTTGCCCGAAAAAGGCAAATACAAATTCAGAGGTAGATAAGATGGAAATGCTGGTAACGAAGTTCTCAAACGGAAAGTATCGCAATGAAGGTGAATTGTTTGACGAACCTATCTCAAATAAGAATGTAAAGCTCATGGGTGAGATGATCGCATTGCAGACTCTTCGCACCTTAAAGAAGTATGATTGGAAAATAGCGGATAAGTATTATATCGGTCTGATCAAAGACCTGCACCATATGGGCGAGGTAGATTATATCGTATCGGATGGCTACGACGTGGCGCAGACGGCAATCTGCTTTCTGTATCAGTTTATCGGCAAAAAGGTTTCCGAAATTTACGGCAAAGACCGCAGAGGAAAAGAGATTACAATCAAACTTGCCTGCTATCGCGAAGTAGATGGACAGCTTATGCGTTACCGCAGAAAGATGGAGATAACCTCTTATATCGATTTTACAAGCTATAAGGCACTGCCCATGGATCCCGTAAACTGTTTTGAGAAAGAACAGACAGATTACACGAAAGCGGATGCGATATTGGAAGCCATGCATCTGAACGAAATGGAGTTCGCCGTACTTGACTGTGTTTTGAGAGGCTTGGTGCGATCCGAAATCATCGCGGAACTCGGAATCGGGCGTGGCAGCATCTGTTACAGAAAAAGACAGATCAGATCAAAATATCAGACATATTGTGATTCTCTTAAATAACGAAGAGACTTCAACCGCAAAAGTATAAAATAGCTTAGTGGCAGTTAGGCGTGAGCTTGTCATAGACGAGTGCGGCGGCGCTTCGCGCCGCCGCAGACAAGCTCACGCCTGAAATCAACCGAAACGCAACCGCTCAAACGGCAAACGCAAACCGCCGCTCCAAAATGGGCGGCATACGAAGAAACACGCACCGACAAAGATGCCCGCCGCGAAAAGGCGTCCGCGCTGACCCGCTTGCGGATCGCCTTTTTCCTCGCGGCGGCCGGGCTTTCGTTGCAGGGTTGCGGCATGTTTTTATTCGCCGTTCCGCCCCTTTCCTTTCGGTATTGTGCATAACTCCGAAAAATTTTTTAATTTTTCTTGAAAATATGCGAACATATGTTTGATTTTTTGGAAAAAATGTTGTATAATACCCGCATGCACCTGAAAAGGGGCGAGTACAACTGAATAAGAGAGCTGATTTATGAATTGATTGAGTAAGTAAGATAAGAATAGAGAAGCCGTGAAGCGATACCA
>CASEWU010000215.1 GCA_949291725.1 uncultured Bacillota bacterium | reverse complement strand
AGCGGATACTGTCGACGGGTTTCTTTTTAGCGATGCTGTAAACGGGCAGGAAAGTCGCGCTGAAAGAAGTGATGACGGCGATCCCAAACATGATGAGCAGGGAATACGGCCCGAGTACTAGCAAAGCCGCCGACAGGGCAGAAGCGATCAATTTATTCAGCACGTTGCAGAGAATGAAGCAGGCGATGACGGCGAGCACAAAACAGATTCCTGAAATGATGGCTGATTCCGAAAAAAATATCTTGAAAACGTCCGTGCTGCGTGCGCCGACAGCGCGCAGGATACCGATCTCTTTTTTCTTATAGGTGATGGATACGGATATGAAATTGAACAAGAGCAGCATGGAAAAGACTGCCATAACAACGCCGATCCATAAAAATATCTGTTCCATGCTTTGAATTGTAACATTTACGGTTTGCAGGGACATGGAAACAGAAGTGCTGAGCGTATAAAGCATGTCGTTTTCGTCCGGAGTTCCGCTTTCTTCGATCAGTTTGTTCAGACTGGCGCGGTCGGGGAACGGCAGCAGAATGCTATCGTAATATTCGTTTTGCAAAGGTTTGTAATTGGTGATTATAACTTGTGAATAGCCTGTTTCGGAATCATAGGAAAACTGATCGTACATTTCATCGAAAGTAGCCTGGGAAACAAGAGCATTCTGAGAGATTTCGTTTGAAACCGTGCCGTAGACAAACCCCGCAATTTTGAAAGTTTTGTAAGGTATTTGTGATTTTGTCGGAGTCAGCTTCAAGGTCGGCAGTTCGATGTCGTATTTTTTCATAAAAGAGGTAAACGCATTCAGCGCTTCCTGTAATTGTTGTTCGGTTGCCATAATTTCTTTATTTGTTTCCGAATCATAGTACCGGCCGTAACAGAGGATTTCAAGCGATTTATAGAAGGAATTGGTTTCTTCTTCGTATAACTTTTGGATCGCCTGATCTGCTTCTATACTTAGATTGTTTGAAAGTTCGCTTCTTGCATATTCATCGGCTGCCTTTTCGGCATCTTCGGCTGAAATACTCGGATCTTTGGCAATGATTTCATTGTAATATATTTCATAATACTGTTTGTACAGCGACTGTTCAAGTTCCTGACAAAGTTTATCGTAATTTTCATTTCGGATCGTCGTATAAAGATCCTGCAGCACGGGGGAATTTTGGATCATTCCTTGGATCATGCTTATAGGGACAATGATTTCATCATCGGCAAGCTGCGTTTTTGCGGAATCATACAAGTAAACGTTCTGTAGAACGGCCAGATTCTCTTGTGTGAAAGGTGCAAAGCGGTATAAATAAGCAGCATACTCGTTGGGGTAATAGGTGTCGTCGGTTACATTTGTGGCATTGAACTCATTGAAATCCGTAAAAATATTATAAAGCTGTTCATTGGATTGACTGACGATATTGTGTTTTTCGCGGAACGCTTCGGATACGAGAGCCATAGAGTAGGGGCCGGACTGCAATTCATTGCTCAGAGAATAAGACAGTTCTCTGTCAAAATTATTTTCAGTTTTGAGAGAATCATATTTGGCAGGAAGATCACTGCGGAAAACTCCCTTTATGGTGAACGACATATCGTCGGACAAATTAAGCACTTTTCCGACGGCATCCTGGTAACTTGTCAGAGTGATATCGGCGGCAGTGGTTGCGTCTTTCAGCCCGTAAAAAGCGAGAGTGTCGAACAGGTATGTAGAGATAACAATATCGTCTTCGCCGAGAGAAGAAAGGTCCGTATCGGTCAGCAGTTCAAACATATTTGTTTCGCTGTTTACTTCCGCAAAATATTTTAAAGTGGCGGAATAATAGTCGGATTGTTTGTTATATACGGCGTTCAGAATCTGTAAATCGCGGCCGTTCATATTGAATACGCCGACTGCATCGCCATAGGAGGTTTTGAATTCAGACACATCATCGGGTGTAAAGCGGATTGAATCGGTATATTCGTAGCGCCAGGTTTCCTTTCCGTCCTGGTATCGGATGCGTGTATAATGATAGTTCTTGGCAATATTTAAAAAAGAATAGCCGGATTGCATGAGCGTTTCTGCATGAACGCTGTTTTCATTATAAAAAGTGAGCGTAGAGAACAATCCGAACATGGTAAAGGCAATGAACGAAAGCAGAATGGTAAAGAAGAGTCGAAAGGGTTTGACTTTCATGCTGCTGGCTCCGATGCGGATCGCATGCCGTGCAGGGAGCTTGGAACGGATGAACCGACTGTCTTCGCGCGTGTAGGTGTGTTTTTCTATGTCGTCGGCGCGCGTGTCGCGGAAAGCTTCGCGCGCATTGTTTTCATCGATACGTGCCGCTTTTTTGAAGTCATCGATCTCTTTTTTGCCGCAGGACAAAAGCACGTTTCCGTGCGTCGACGCTAAAAATTCACGGATTTGTTTCAGATCGGAATCGGTAAGAGCAGCCCCGTCTTTGACGGAGATGGTATCCTCACCGATGAAAGAGAGGTTGTCGCTGGTTTGTTTTGCGGCGATCTGCGTTTTTGTAACATCGGAAATAATTTTCCCGTCTTTGAGTTCGATGATGCGGTCTCCGTAAATTTCGGCAAATTCGCGGTCGTGGGAAACGACGATGACGAGCTTGTCCGCCGATAATTTTTTAAGCGTATCAAAGACTTGTTTGCCTGTATTGGAATCGAGAGCGCCCGTCGGTTCATCTGCCATAATGATTTCAGGGTTTTTTACGAGCGCGCGGGCGATGGCAACGCGTTGTTTCTGTCCGCCGGAAAGAGTATTGGGTTTGCGTTTTGCAAAATTTTCCAGTTCGACCTGTTTCAGAATTTCATGAACGCGCGCTTTGTCCTTGTTTTTGCCTTGCAGTTCCAGAGCCAGTGCAATGTTGTCTTCCACGGAAAATTCATTGAGAATGTTGTATTCCTGGAACACAAATCCGATGAAGGTATTGCGATAACTGTCAAAATCCGATTGCGAAAAATCTTTGCTGCTCCTGCCTTTGATTATGATTTCACCGGAATCGGGAGAATCAAGGCCGCCGCAAAGATTCAGCAGAGTTGATTTACCGCTTCCGCTTTTCCCGAGAAGAAAAACCATTCCTTTATCTTCAAAAGTAATGGAAACTCCGTCCAGGGCATGCACGGGAGCGCCGCCTTTTGTTTTATAAACCTTTGTCAGGTTTTTAATTTCCAGCATCTTATAACTCCTTCATGTCAATATGCAGAATCATTATACTATAATTTTCAGAACACGTCAAGCAAACCGAAAAAATGCGGTTTAAAATGTCGGGAGTACATAGAGTAAAGATTGACAAAAAAATCGGAATATTTTATAATGATTCAGAGAAAATCAAAGGAAAGGAGCGGTTTATGCAGGAAATGATCCGGGCGCAGGATGTGCGGAAGACATTCACGCTTTCCAGGCGTCAGATGGCGATCGAAAAGACCCGCAGCAATAAAAAAGTCGCTTTGAACGGTTTGACCTTTACGGCATATGAAGGGCAGATCTATGGTTTATTAGGACCGAACGGAGCGGGGAAAACGACAATACTTCGGATTTTGGCAACGCTGATCAAAGCGGATTCAGGGGAAGCGTATGTGGCGGGACACGAAGTTTCGCGCGAGGCGGAAAAAGTCCGTGCGTCGATCGGTTTTTTAACGAGCGAGCTCAAACTGGAAGATTTTTTTACACCGGCATATCTTTTCACGTTTTTCGGAAGATTGCACGGATTATCGGATGACGTCATACAGAAAAGGCGGCAGGAATTGTTTGAAAAATTCGGAATCGATCGTTTTGCGGAAGTGAAGGTGGGAGATTTATCCACCGGTATGAAGCAGAAGGTTTCGCTTGTGATCTCGATCATACATGATCCGGAAGTGATCGTTTTTGACGAACCGACGAACGGATTGGACGTATTGACGGCGAAGGTCGTAACGGATTTTCTTGCGGAATTGAAGGGACAGGGGAAAAGCATTATTATTTCCACGCATATCTTTTCGCTGGTGGAAAAACTTTGCGATCGCGTCGGCATTATCATCGGTGGTAAGATGGTAAAAGAGGGTACGTTGGATGAAATTCGCGGCGAAAAAACGCTGGAAGATGCGTTTTTTGAAATCTATAAGGAGACGGCGGGGGAAGAATGAAAAATATACTGACGATCGTCCGTAAGGAGTTTGCGCGTTTTTTTAAAGATAGGCGGCTTGTGATCGGTACTCTGATTCTGCCGGGACTTTTGATTTTTGTTCTGTATTCGTTGCTCGGCTCCGTATTTTATGAGGGGGATAAAGTTTCCGTTGTACAGGTCGTAAATCCTTCCGAATTTTTTACGCCTATATTTGAACAGGCATCGGAAGAGAACGGCAGTGCTTCCGGGCTTGTTTTTGATTATGTGGAAGATAATTCACAAGAATCGATCGATACGCTGACGGCGCAGCTGAAAGCGGGAGCTTTTCAGATCCTGATCGTATTCCCCGAAAATTTTGATGCAAATTTAGTGGTTGACAAGCCGACGGAGGAGCGTCCCGATATCATCGTTCGCTATAATTCGGCGGATACGCAGTCGCTGTCTGCGTACAATTTGGTGAAGACTCTGTTTGATGAAACGGAAGATTCTATGACAGGGCTGTACAATGTAAATTTTGCGCAAAGCGGAGATGTTTCGACTGCACAGGAGGCTACTGCATCGTATTATTCCATGCTGCTTCCCTTCCTGATCCTGACGTTTTTATACAGTGCCTGCATGGGGATCGCACCCGAATCCATTGCAGGAGAAAAAGAACGAGGCACGATTGCAACGTTGTTGGTTACCCCCATTAAAAGAAGTGAGCTTGTTGTCGGAAAGATTGCGGCGTTGTCGGTTTTGTCGGCGCTGTCTGCGATCGGTTCGTTTATCGGTACCTTCTTATCCATGCCGAAACTGATGGGCGGAAGCATCGGGGACATGTTTGCGGCGTATTCGGCGGGTTCGTATATAGCGCTGTTTGCCGTAATGCTTTCGGCTGTGCTTTTGATCGTCTCTCTCATTTCTATTTTATCGGCTTTTGCAAAAAGTGTGAAAGAAGCGACAACGTTTGCCGTTCCCGTTATGATTCTGGTCATGGTTCTGGGATTGTCATCGATGATGTTCGGCGTCGTCAATGTATGGCCTGTATATTTCATTCCGATCTATAACTGTGTACAGGTCATGTCGCAAATATTTTCCATGCAGTTTTCGCCTCTTTGCCTTTTGATAACGCTCGTCAGCAATGCTATCTATATCATTCTGTTGGTATGGCTCCTGACGAAGATGTTCCAAAGCGAAAAAGTTATGTT
>CASEWU010000214.1 GCA_949291725.1 uncultured Bacillota bacterium | reverse complement strand
GATTCTTACCGTATTTTGGTTTTTACTGCGGGCGCAAAAGTCGAAATTCAAGTGAGCATTCCGTTGTAAAAGTTCGGGGATTGTGCTATAATAAAAAAATGAGGTTTCCTTTTTTCTGCCGTCGGCATATACTGTATAGCAAAAAGGCGGAGGAAGGGTAAATGCAGAAAAATACGGCTGTGATACGGCTGGATGCGATACGGCACAATGCGGAAATTTTTTCCGGCCTTGCGGGTGTAAAAAAGTTTTGTGCGGTGGTGAAGGCAGACGCATACGGGCACGGAGCGGCGGCGGTAGCGCAGACTTTGCATAGGACGGCAGATTTTTTTGCAGTATCTTTGGTGGAAGAGGGGGCACAGCTGCGGCATGCGGGAACCGTAAACGAGATCCTTGTGCTCACGCCTGCTCTTTGTGAAGAAGAGGTTGTCCGAGGTATTGCGGAGGAGCTGATCTTTACGGTCGGGGATACGGCAGATTATGAATTGCTATTGCGTACCTGCGAGAAGTATGATCTGACGGCGAGATGTCATATCAAAGCGAATACGGGGATGAACCGTTACGGATTCAGTTATGCGGGATTTTGCAAGTTTTTAAAAAGAAAACTGAGCGACCGCGTGATTGTGGAGGGCATATATTCTCATTTTTACAGGCCGGAAAATGCCTTGACTTCCCATACACAGTTTGTCTTGTTTGAAAAATTTTCTGAGGCGGCAAAGTTTGCGTTCGGCGGAGTGATCCGACATATCGCGGCGACGGGCGGAACATTGGCTTCTTCGGATTATCGGCTGGATATGGTCAGGATCGGGATCGGATTATACGGATATCTTCCCGAAGGCTTTGAATTGCCGAAAGGCTTATTGAAGCCGGCCATGCGTATTTACGGGCAGGTAGCGGCGGTACGGCGCAGAACGTACGGGGGAGCAGGTTATGGTCCATGCCTGTACGAAGGAAAACTTTTGGGGGTCGTTCGTGCGGGATATGCGGACGGATTTTTCCGTTCCGGCGGGATAAACAATGTGAACAATCTTTGTATGGATGCTTATTTGACAGCGGAATCGTACAAAAAGTATGATAACGTGTGTATATTTTCGGATGCAGACGCCTATGCGGCGGCGCATGATACGATCAGTTATGAAGTGCTGGTCAATGCCGGCAGACGCGCGGAGAGAATTTATGTGGAAGGATAAGGCACAGTTGCGAAAGGAAATGAAAGAGCGCCGACAGGCGGCGCCTGACCGCGCAAAACGGGACGCTGAAATTTTCACACATTTCTTTTCATTGCCGCAGGTGGAAAAATCGAAGAAATTTTTTATTTATATGTCATTCGGGAGCGAAGCGGATACGAGAGCCATGATCGCCGAGCTTTTAAAACGCGGCAAGGAAGTTTACCTGCCGCGCGTGGAAGGCAGGGACATGGTATTTGTGCGTTATACGGGACAGCCTTTGCAAAAGAACCGATACGGTATAGAAGAGCCTGCAGGAGAAGGCAGAACAGAGGGGGCTGATGTGATCGTGCTTCCGATGTTGGCGGCGGACAAGCAGCTGCATCGTTTAGGATACGGAGGCGGATATTACGATCGTTTTTTGCAAGACGAGAATAGTGCTTTCAAAGTCGGAATTTGTTATGATTTTCAGCGGACGGACGAGCTGTTTGCGCAGGAATATGATGTCCCGGCGGATGTGCTTGTTACGGATAAAGGAATACAGAGAAGAGATAAAGCGGAGGAAATGTAATGCAGACATTCAAAAAAATCGGCTGGGAAGTATTGGAATACTTGCGTCGCGGATTGACACCGTTTTTTGTAAAGCTGATGTTCGGAATGACGATGTTGGCGGTTTTATTTATACAAAACGTGGAATTGCGTACAATTTTGGTTGTGCTTTTAATGGTGGCGGACGGATTTTTATCATTTTTGTTGATGCGATCCACGGGGGAGCTGGCGTACAAGATGAAAGTGGCGGGTCAGCTTCGTAAGGATAACAAGCCTACGGGTTCGGCAGAAACGGCGGGCGCGTATCGTCCGTGTAAGGAATACCGCACATATAAAGGCATTGTGATCGGTGTGGTTGCAAGTCTTGTTGCGATCGTGTTGGTAGTCGTATCCGGAATTACAGGCAGTGCCGGAACGCGCGTTGCGCTGATGTTTGTATGCGGTTGGGCATATGTTCCGGTCGCGGCTGTCTATATGATAATTCTGAGCAATACAGGCATGGAAGTAATTCCTGTGTCGTCCGTGTGGTATTCGTTTATATTGATTGCAATTTTCATAGCGCTTTGCGAGATCGGTTACGTTATGGGCGGAAATAAAGAGAAGATGCGCCAATTTATGTTGGAGCGCAGTATGCAGTCTGTTGAAAAAGGTAAGGCGGCGAAACGGCAGAATCAGGAACAGGGAGAAGGAGCGAAAAGACGGTGAGGATCATCGGCGGTAAATACAGGGGCAGAGTATTGAGTACGTTCAAGGGCAAGGAAGTGCGGCCGACGTCGGACAGGGCGAAAGAATCGTTGTTCAATATTTTGGCTCCGGAAATTTCGGGGGCGAATGTTTTGGATCTGTTTTGCGGGAGCGGGAGCATCGGGCTGGAAGCGATATCGCGCGGAGCGGATCTTGTGGTATTTAACGATATATCGGAGGACAGTCTTGCGATCTTGCGCAAGAACCTTGCTTTGCTGCGGGTAGATGCGAAGGTGTATAATCTGGATTACAAAGTTTTGCTGGACCGTCTGGACGTTACTTTTGACATTATATATATCGACCCTCCTTACAAGAGCGGCTTTGGTGAAGACGCGTTGAAGCGGGTGGCTCAGCTTAAATTACTGAACACAGGCGGAATTGCGGTTTTAGAGAGCGACAAGCCGTTTGAAGGCGAAGTGGAGAATCTGGTCAAATATGATGAACGCAAGTACGGGATTGCGCATCTGACGTTTTTTACACCCGACTGACGGGATTTTCATCGCAAAGGAGCTGAAAAATGAAGAAATGTGTGTTTGCGGGGACATTTGATCCTCCGACGCTCGGACATAAAGATATCGTCATGAAGAGCCTTGAGCTTTTTGATGAAGTGATCGTGGCGATTCTGATCAATCCGAACAAAAAGCCGCTGTTCACGGTAGAGCAGAGGCTTGCGATGCTGCGGAAGGTATTTGCGGAGTACAAAACGGTCCGTGTTTTGTCGTACGACGGGCTGACGGTCGATCTTTTAAAGCGCGAAGGCGTAAAATATTATGTCCGCGGTATCCGAAACGGAACGGATTATGACTATGAGGCGCAGCTGAATTTTATCAATGTGGATATGTATAAGGACATGATCACGGTATTTTTCCCGACGAGACAGGAGTTTCTGCATATCAGTTCGGGGCTTGTCAAAGACGCGCTGCGATTCAACAAAAATGTGGATAAGTATATACCGGAGGAGATACGGGGGGATCTGAAGAAATATCTGGAAGAGGCGAACCGAAATGTTTGAAAGAGAAGAACTGATCCCCGCAGCGGAGGAAATCCTGGAGCGTCTGCCGTTGCCTGCAGATCTGAAAAAGGTAAAGGCGGAGCGCGACCGATTGGCTTCGGATGTGATTCGCGGGAATACGGATAAACTTTTGCTGATCATCGGGCCTTGTTCGGCGCATGAGAGCAAACCTGTCCTGGATTATGTGGAGAGGCTCGGAAAACTGAACGAGAAGGTGCAGGATAAAATTGTGATCATCCCGCGCATTTATACGAACAAACCGCGCACCAAAGGTGTAGGGTATAAAGGAATGTTCACGCAGCCGGATCCAAAGAGCAAGGAAGATATTTTAAAAGGAATCCTGACCATCCGACAGCTGCATATCGACGCGATCGGCGCAAGCGGGCTTTCGGCGGCGGACGAAATGCTGTATCCTGAAAACTATGCATATGTGGAAGACCTGCTGACATATATAGCGATCGGCGCGCGGTCCAGTGAGAATCAGATGCACAGGCTTGTGTCGAGCGGCATAGAACTGCCGGTGGGGATCAAGAATCCGATGAGCGGTTCTATCCCCGTACTGCTCAATTCCATCTATGCGGCGCAGAGCGGCGGGCAGGTATTCAAATATCAGAATTACCAGGTACGCACGACAGGTAATGAACTTGCGCATGCGGTATTGCGCGGTGCGGTCGACGGTTACGGCAACGATATACCGAATTTCCACTATGAAACGGTCATGAAGGTGATCGAAGGTTATTCCAAGACGGGGCTGAAAAATCCCGCCATCGTGATCGATGCAAACCATTCAAACTCGGGAAAGCAGTATAAACAGCAGATCCGTATCGTGGAGGAAGTTCTGAACAACCGATTGTACGATAAGGATTTCAAAAAGTATGTCAAAGGGTTTATGATCGAAAGCTTTATCGAAGAAGGCTGTCAGAAAGAGGATGTCGTGTACGGGAAATCGATTACGGATCCGTGCCTTGGCTGGGCGGATACGGAGCGGTTGGTGCTGGACATTGCGGATAAGATTTAAGGGGTTGCGGGAATGCAGAGAATGCAGACAGCGCAGAGTGCGCCGCTGAGAAAAACGGGATATCTCGGGCCGGAAGGAAGTTATTCTTCTTTGGCGGCAAAACAGCTGAGTCCGAACAATGAGCAGGTGCCGTATCATAGTTTTGCGGGCGTTGTGGAAGCACTTTTGCAAGGCGAAGTCGAAGAGGCGGTATTGCCGGTGGAAAATACGTTGCAGGGGGCCGTTACGCAAAATCTGGATTTGCTGTATGCGAATCCGGAACTGTACGCGGTGCGGGCGTTCGTTTTGCCGATCGAACACAGACTCATCGTCAGAAGTGGTACGAAACTGGAAGATATTACGCATCTGTATTCACATCAGCAGGCAATTTTGCAGTGTTCCTTGTTTTTGTCGCAGAAGCTTCCCGAGGTCAAAATCATATATACCGATTCCACCATGCAGAGCCTGTCGCACATAAAGGGAAAAGGTGATGCGGGGATCGTGGGCTCGCATGTCCGGGAAGACGGGTTTGAATTCATCGGGGGCAATATAGCGGATGAGCCGAAAAACTTTACGCATTTTCTTTTGATCCGAAACGGGAAAGAAAATCTTCCGCAGCACAGCTCTCGTATTTATTTTGCGGCGACTTGTCCGCATGAGCCGGGAGCCCTGTTAAAAATGCTCCAGATTTTGTCTGTATACGATCTGAACATGACGAAAATCGAATCCCGTCCGATCAAAAATTCTCCGGGGGAATATTGTTTCTTCGTGGAATTTGAAGGAGACATAGCGGGAAAAAATGTGCGTATGGCGTTGGATCGTCTGTCGGAATATTCAAAAAATTTTAAGCTGCTCGGCTGTTATTAAACCGTGCAGCTTTTTCGGATAGAGATATTTTGCGGACAAGAAAAACGTAACCAGAGCAGGCCGGGCGCGCCTGCCGGCTTTTGATATGTGTTTCAAAGAAATATCCCTTGCAGGAGCAGGCACAGAAAAAAAGAGAGAAAAGCCTGCAGCAATTTGACGGCAATAAAATGTTTTATTTTTACGCCGGCGGGTTTTAAGAAGGCGATCTGCTGAGCGAGAATGCTGGCGCCGCCGAGCGTAATGCAGAAAGCGGCACATGGCAGTGCGAAAAAACCGCCGTACGCGGCAAGTTCGGCGCATCCGCGGGTACATTCGAGAAGGCCGTGGACGAAGCCGTTGGCGGCAGAGCTTTGATGAAAAAGCGAAAAAAGCGAGGAAAACAGGAAAACGGGAATTTCCATCAGTTTTGTATTTTCCAACGCTTTTGCTATGACGCAGAAATAGGCGATGAATCCTCCGACGCATAAAATGGAAATGACGGCGCTTTGTATGCTTTCTGCAAATACGTTGTCTGATTTTTGGAACGAAACGGGCAGATTTTCGCGAGCGTTTGCGGGCTTTAGAAACGGGAGAAAAAGGGCGTAGACCACAAAGATGCCCCCGAGGTGTGCGGCAAGCAGGATAAAGCCTGCTTTAAGGTCGGCAAACATACCGGCGCCGACGCTTCCGAGCAGGAACATGGGGCCGGAAGTGGAGCAGACAAAGCTGGCGCGTGTTGTATCGTTTTCGGAAATAAGTCCTGCATTCTTCATGTCGAGCAAACAGCGGCTGCCGACAGGGTAACCGGAAAGCATGCTTAAAAAAATGCAGAGCGAGGCGGCGGCGGGCAGTTTACAAGAGCGCATGAGGGGAGACAGCCTGTCCGAAATTTTGGCTGCGCCTGTTTTGGAGAGAAGCGAGGCAGTAACCATAAACGGAAACAAGGCGGGCAGAACAGATTTTGACCAAAGGGCAATACCTTCTGCGCAGGCGGCCGCGTAATCTTTCGGGGAAGCCAGCAAAAGGAGAGGAAAGAGGAGTAAGACGGCGAAAGCCGCGATTTTACGGATACGGATCATACTAAAAATATATGAACGGAGCAAGGAGATTATGAACAGGAAACTGGGACTTGCGTTGGGAGCAGGCGGGGCGCGCGGCGTGGCGCATATCGGATTTTTGAAGGCGTTGGAAGAGGAAGGAATCCGTCCTGATTTTATTTCGGGATCGTCGATGGGCAGTATCATCGGCGCCTGTTACGCAAAGGGGATGAGCGCGGACGAAATGCAGGAAACGGTTCAGCAGCTGTCGGCGTTTGACATTGTGGATCTGGGGATCCTTACGCTGAGCAAATTAGGCTTGATGCGCTGGACAAAGGTAAGAAAAATGATGCTTTCGCTGTTGCAAGACTGCGATTTTTCCGACCTTAAAATTCCGTTCTGCTGTGTTTCGGTCGATTTGATCTCGGGAACGCTGAAGACGTTTCGGGAAGGAAACGTTACGGACGCGATCCTGGCATCGAGTTCCATGCCGACGGTTTTCAGACCTGTAGAAAAGGACGGGATGCTTTTGGTCGACGGCGGCGTTCTGTGCCGCGTGCCGGTCAAACAGGTGCGCGAAATGGGGGCGGATGTTGTTGTGGCGGTCGATGTTCTCGGAAAGTGCGGAAGCGTTGAGAAAGTTCCGAACGTGATATCGCTGATCACGCGCGTGTATGATATTATGGATTACGAAAGGACGCGCGATCATTGCAGAAAAAAGAGTGAACGGGCGGATCTTTGGCTGGAGCCGGATATGGGGTCGATTTCGCAGTATAAGATGAAATATCATCCGACGGCGTATGAGTCCGGGTATCGGCTCGGGAAAGAGAATGCGGAAAACATCAAGGCGCTGTTGCGCGGCGAAGAATTGCCGCACAGACTGAAAAAAGGTGCAAAGACGGAACGGAGCGAATAGAATGGATCTTTTTGACCTTAATCATAATGAATACGATGCGAAGCCTTTGGCGGATAAGATGCGGCCGAATAATCTGGATGAATTTATCGGGCAAAAGCATATTGT
>CASEWU010000213.1 GCA_949291725.1 uncultured Bacillota bacterium | reverse complement strand
GGGAATTGGCTGTCCCGCCTCCTCGCTTTTCTACAAGCAGAAAGGCAGGAAGAAAAAATTTTGCCGAGTCCGCCGTATGTTTAAGGCAGGCAAGAGATAAAAATTTCGAATCCATGGAACGGATGCTTTAAAGAGAAAGGCAGAGCAAAACAGGTCGGGTTGCCCGGCTGAACAGGGACTGATAAATGAACAAATAAAATCGGAAAGACGGCACAAAAAAGGCGAATAATCCTGAAAAATGCGGCAAAAACGGGCGGACAGGCAGTTTTTTTATGCTTTCTGCATACAATGTGGAAAGAAACAAAGTTCGGTTTACGGACGGCGGGAGGAAAAAGATCATGGAATGTTCTTATCGTGAACTGAAAACGAAATGCGTGATCAATGTTGTGGACGGCAAAAATCTGGGCAGGGTATGCGACATAGTTTTCACGTTTCCTGAGGGCAGGGTGTTCGGGATTGTGGTACCGGGCAGCTGCGGATTTCATCTGTTTCACCGTAATGATATTTTCATTTCGCTAAGGAATATCGTCAAGATAGGAGCAGATGCGATCCTTGTAGATCTGAAAGGTATGAAACCTTCAGGGAAACAAGAGAAGCGGGCGGAAAATTATATGGAATCGCGCAGGGATTATGGGGAATATGAATAAGGTTGAAAAGATATAAGCTTCTTGAATATTGAATTGTTTGATTGACTTTTTCGGCCGGATTTAATAAAATAGATAGGCAGGCAGATTTGGACAAGATGTGCCGGCGTTTAAAAAATGTCGGCGTAAGAGCCGGAGCATAAGGAGAGGAAATCGGAATGGTTGAGAAAGTTGATTTGTATGAGTATTTTAAAATACCCAGGAACGGTGATAAGGGCGGCGTTTTGAATGTTTACCGCCATAGCGAAATGCCGGAAATGGGAATTGTGAGAATTCGTCCCGCAATGCTTGTGCTGCCCGGCGGCGGCTATTGTGGAGTGTCTCAGCGTGAAGCCGAGCCGATTGCGCTGGAATATTTTAAACAGGGATTTAATTGTTTTGTATTGGATTACGATGTTTCTCCGTATCGGCATTACCCGACGCCTGTTTTGCAGGCGGGGATGGCTATGATCTATCTGCGCCGTGAAGCGGAGAATCTGGACGTCGACGCGGAACATATTGCGGCGGTCGGCTTTTCGGCAGGCGGGCATTTGTGCGGAATTATTTCTTTGCTTTGGGATGATCCTGCTTTAAAGGAAATGTTTAAAGAAGAATGTGTCAGAATACGTCCGGACGCGTCAGTTTATGCTTATCCCGTCGTAACTTCAGGCGAAAAGGGGCACCAGGGATCTTTTAAAAACCTCTGTGCGGATAAAGTCGATCCTGAAGATTATTCTTTGGAGAAGAAGGTTCGTTCTTCCGCGGCTCCGTCCTTTATTTGGACGACCACGACGGATGATGCGGTGCCCGTGGAAAATTCCCTGTTGCTCTATTCCGCATTCCATAAAGTTTCGGTTCCCGTCGAATTGCATGTTTTTGAAAAAGGCCCGCACGGTATGTCCACTTGCGACATCGAAGTGAATAACGGAGAGCCTACCGATCCCGCCTATAAGCATGTGGCGCATTGGTTGCCTCTTTCTTTTGAATTTTTGAAAAATAACGGATTCACCATTAAAATAAAATAAGGAAACGTGAGAGCGCCTCCTGAATTTTTTCGGGAGGCGTTCTCACTTAAAAATAATTTTTCGATACGTCATAGCATAAGCATCGGCAGGTACTGTTTTCTGCTCTTATTCGGATCATTTGTATTTTAAACCAAAACAATTGTAAGATCTTTTTATTCTAATCTGCTCATGATTTCCGAAAGGATGATTCCGTTTCCGCTTTTGAAAGGTGCTCGTGCAAGGCGGACGGGTAAATCGTGATCATCGACAAGATCTTTAAGCGCTTTTTGCAGTGCTTGCGGCGTAAGATCTTTTTCTTGCAGAATATGGCACAGCCCGCGTTTTTCGAAATAGCGGGCATTTTCCACCTGGTCGCCGCGGGAGCGTCCGTTATCCAAGGGAACAAGAAGAGAACATTTTTTTAATGCCAGGATCTCAAATACGGTATTGGAGCCTGATCTGGATAATACGTAATCCGCACAGGCGTAAGCGGATGCCATGTCTTGTTCAAAATCTTTTGATACGTATCCGGGAAATTGCTGCAAATTTTGGTTTTTACCGCGTATGTGAAGGATATCGAACGTATTTAAAATTGTTGGCAGGCATTGTTCGAGAGCGCGGTTGATCGCGGCGCTGCCGCTCCCGCCTCCGAAGACAAGAAGAACGGGTTTGTTTCCCGAAAAGCCGTATTTGAGGCGTGCCTTTGCGGGATCTGCGCCGAATAGTTCTTCTCTTACGGGTGATCCGCTGTATTTTCCGTTGGGCAGCTGTTCGGCCGTTTCGGGAAAACTTGTCAATACGATTTGGCAGCGCTTTGCTATAATTTTGTTTGCAAGGCCTGCCGAGTAGTCCGATTCGTGGGACAGGACGGGTATGTGCAGCTTTTTTGCGGCAAGTACGACGGGCAGAGATACATAACCTCCTTTCGAAAAAACGAGATCGGGACGTGCCTTTTTTAAAATTTGTTTTGCCTGTCGGACGCTCTTGAAAAAGCGGAAGGGGAGCGTTAGATTTCGCCGAATGCTGCCTCGGACAAGTTTCGGAGCGGTAAAGGAGTAGTAAACGATCCCTTTGTCTTTTAAAAGGGAGTATTCAATGGCATGTGTGCCTGCATAACTGACTTCGTAATGTTCTTTGAGTTTTGGTAAAAGGGCGAGGTTTGGGATAACGTGTCCCGCGCTCCCGCCGCCCGTCATTAATATTTTTTTCATAAGCCCTCCCTTTTACTCGGTTTGTCGTCGTAGATAGTATATTTCTGCGTGCCGTAAAATATTATTGAGGGACGCAAATTTAGTTTTCGTCTTTACAAAACGGAAAAATTTGGCTATAATAAGACGAGAGTTTTCTTTTGCGAAGCACAAGGGCCGCGATAAAAAGTTCAGGGAAAGAGAACAGCGGGAGGGAAGAATGGTTTTTACATCCTATGATAAAAAACAGATCTTTATTCGGGAATGGACGCGGACGGAAGATCCGATCGGTGTGGTGCAGATCGTGCACGGCATGAACGAATATGCGGCAAGGTATAACGCTTTTGCCGAACGGCTGAATGAACTGGGTTATATAGTGGTTGCGGACGATCACCGCGGACATGGGGATACCGATCCTGAGACATTGGGCTATTCGGAAGGGGATATGTTCGGCGATACGTTGAAAGATATGGCGGGCATGGCAAAGATGTATCGGGAAAAGTATGAGGGGCTTAAATATGTTCTGTTCGGGTTTTCGTACGGTTCTTTTCTGACGCAGGCGTTTTTAGAGCGTTACGGTCATTATATCGACGGAGCAATCATCGCGGGAAGTTCACGGCAAAACGGAGCATTGGTCGCATTCGGCAGGATGATTTCGGCTTTGGGCGGGACGATCAAGGGGAAAGATGCGCCTGCAAAACTGATAGACCGTCTGGTTTTCGGGGGATATGATAAAAAGATCGGGGACGGGGAATGGCAGTGGCTGAGCACGAACCGCGCGAGCAACAATCAATATCGGGAAGATCCGTTTTGCAATTTTAATTGCAGTTATAACTTTTATTCGGCATTTTTCAAAGGGTTGTCCGGATTGTATAAAAGCGCCAATGCGCAGAAGCTGGATACGGAAATGCCGGTATTATTGATATCGGGTGCGGATGACCCTGTGGGCGGAGCCGCGGGAGTGGAACGGCTGTTTTCTTTTTATAAGCGCTGGGGAATGAAACGAGTTCGAAAAGTGCTGTTGGAAGGAAGCAGACATGAGTTTTTGAATGAACCGGAACACTTTGAAGAAGCATTCCGCGAAATCGCGGCTTTTTTAAAAGGAGTGTACCGCCGTTCGCGTTGAATAAATTCAGAACGTTTGTTTTATTACGTTCTGAAATAAAAAGCAGAGATAATAAATATTCGGAAAAGGTTTTGCGGAAGATTTGCTTTCAACGCTTTTAAAGGAATGTGCGCCTTTTAGGAACGATGCGCAGGATCAAATGACATATTCAAAAAGAAGTTGTGGTTTTTTGACGAATTTTCTTGAAAAAAAGCGCAATATATGGTATAATTATAAGGTACTATGGGGTTTACTGCAGATAATTGCGGTTCCTTGAAAAAGTGAAAGACACGGAGGAAGCCATGGCGGGAAAAAAGTACAGCGCGGAAGATATAACCATACTGGAAGGGCTGGATGCGGTGCGTCTGCGCCCGGGTATGTACATCGGGTCGACGGGTGTAAAAGGTCTGCACCATATACTGTGGGAGATTGTCGATAATGCCATCGATGAGGCGGCGAACGGATATGCCAACCGTATCGAAGTCAAATTATACAAAGACGGGAGCGCGTCTGTAGAAGACAACGGGCGCGGTATTCCGACCGATATCCATCCCAAAACGGGAGTTTCGGGCGTAGAAGTTGTGTTCACGCAGTTGCACGCCGGCGGTAAATTCGATGAACATAACTATTCATTTTCGGGAGGGTTGCACGGTGTAGGCGCTTCGGTTACGAATGCTCTGTCAGAATGGCTGCGCGTGGAGGTGTATCGCGGTACCGTTTACACCATGTCGTTTCGTTCTTATTATGACGAAAAGAAAGAAAAGTATATGTCCGGTGTGCCGGATGAGCATCTGAAGGATACAAAAGTCAAGACGGACAAAACAGGGTCGAAAGTCTGGTTCAAGCCGGACGCCAATGTTTTTGATACGGTGAATTTTAATTTTGAAACGGTATCCAAGCGGCTGAAAGAACTCGCTTTCCTGAATAAAGGGCTGGAAATCAATTTGGTGGATGAGCGCGTCCCTGAAGACAAAAAACCGATCGTGGTCAATTATAAATACGACGGCGGACTTCATGATTTTGTGGTCTATCTGAATGAAGGAAAAAATGCGCTGTATCCCAACCCGATCGGTTATAAGGCCGAAAAAGACGGCATTCTCATCGAGTTTGCCATTCAGCATACGGGCGAATTTACGGAGAGCCTGTTTTCGTTTGTAAATAATATTCCTACTCCCGAGGGCGGGTTTCATGAAACGGGATTTCGCACGGGGCTGACAAAATGCCTGAACGACATTGCAAGGGCAATGGGGGCACTGAAAGAGAAAGATCAGAATTTGCTGGGCGAAGATTTCCGCGAAGGGTTGACGGCGATCTTGTCCATCAAGATGAAAAATGTTCAGTTCGAAGGACAGACCAAGACGAAGCTCGGTAATCCGGAAGCGCGCCTGCCGGTGGAAACCGCGACGATCGAAGGAATGAACGCGCTGTATGCGAAACCGGAGAACAAGCCCATATTTGATGAGATCATCAAGAAGGCACAGAATGCAGCACGCGTGCGAATTGCGGCCCGCCAGGCAAAAGAAGTTGCCCGCGCAAAAAATTCGATCGACAATCTGACCCTTGTCGGAAAGCTGGCGGCATGTACCGGGAAAAAACCTGAGCTAAACGAGTTGTTTATCGTTGAAGGAGATTCGGCTGGCGGTACGGCAAAACAGGCGCGCGTGCGTCAGACACAGGCGATTCTGCCTTTGCGCGGAAAACCGCTGAACGTAGAGAAAAAACGCATTGAACAGGTGTTGGCAAACGAGGAGATCCGTACGATCATTTCCGCACTCGGCGCAGGTTACGGCGGCGATTTCTGTATGGACGATCTCAAATACCATAAGGTCATTATTCTGTCCGATGCCGATCAGGACGGTATGCATATCCGCTGTATTCTTTTGACGTTCTTTTTCCGCTATATGCGCGAACTGATCAACAACGGCCATGTCTATATCGGAATGCCGCCGTTGTACAAAGTCTATAAAAAGGATGTCGTGGAATACGCGTACGATGACGCGGAATTGCAGAAAAAGATCGAGATCGTGGGGAAGGGGTACCAGATCCAGCGTTACAAAGGGCTGGGCGAAATGAGTGCAGAACAGCTTTGGGAGACGACGATGGATCCTGCGCACCGCAATCTTATCCGTGTGAACATCGAGGATGCCGCCGAAGCGGAACAGATGGTTACGGCTCTGATGGGCGACCGCGTGGAAGCGCGCAAAGAATTTCTGGCGCAGAATGCGAACTTTAATAAGATCGATACGTTTATCGATCGCGTGAATATTTAACGGGAGGCAGATATGGCAAGGAAAAAGAATAACAGCAACGATCTCCCGCAGCAACCGCAGGAAGAACCCAAGGGCAATATGTTTCTGACTCCGCTGGAAGAGGTTTTGCCCAATTCCATGCTTCCGTACGCCGAATACGTTATTCTGGATCGTGCATTGCCCCGCGTCGAAGACGGGTTGAAGCCTGTTCAGCGCAGAATTTTGTACACGATGTACGACATGGGGCTCACGCCCGATAAGCCGCACAAGAAAAGTGCGCGTATCGTCGGGGATTGCATGGGTAAATATCACCCGCACGGCGATTCGTCCGTTTACGATGCAATGGTGCGTATGGCGCAGGATTTCAATATGCGTATGACGCTCGTCAACGGCCACGGAAACTTCGGCTCCGTCGACGGAGACCCGGCGGCGGCCATGCGTTATACCGAAGCGCGCCTGGAACCGTTGGCTCTTGAGCTTTTGCGGGATATCGAAAAAGATACCGTGCGTTTTACATTAAACTTTGACGATTCCCTCAAAGAACCCGAAACGCTTCCGGGCAGGTTCCCGAACCTTCTCGTCAACGGTGCTTCGGGTATTGCGGTCGGGCTGGCAACAAATATTCCGCCGCACAATCTCGGCGAAGTCATCGACGGTATCGTCGCCTATATCGATAATCCGAAGATCAAGCTGTTTGAAATGATGAAGTACATCAAAGCTCCTGATTTTCCGACGGGCGGCTACATCGTGGCAAACGAACTGGTACAGGCATACCAGATGGGCCGAGGCAAGATACTGCTTCGTGCAAAAGTCAATGTGGAAGAGGGGGATAATGATAAAAAGCTGATCGTTATCACCGAACTTCCGTATCAGGTCAACAAGGCGAAGCTTTTGACCAAAATCGCAGAGCTTCGCGAAGAGAAGAAGGATATCCTGGGCGGGATCTCCGAGATAACGGACGAATCCGACCGACACGGTATGCGTGCGGTGATCAAAGTCAAAAAAGATGCGGATGTGGATAAGGTGCTCAACGCTCTTTATAAGTACACCGATCTGGAAACGACGTTCGGCATCAATATGGTCGCCATTGCGGAAGGTAAGCCGCAGCAGATGGGGCTCCTTGATATCATCAAATATTATGTGGCGTACCAGCGCGAAGTAGTGCTGCGCCGCACAAAATACGATCTGGCGCAGGCAAAAGAGCGCTGTCATATTTTGGAAGGCCTGATCATAGCCGTTCGCAATATTGACGAAGTCATCGAGATCATTAAAAAATCGGAGAGCGTGCCCGTTGCAAGACAGCGCTTGCGCGACCGCTTCGATCTTTCCGAGCGTCAGGCTCAGGCGATCCTCGATCTGCGCCTTGCAAGACTGACCAAGCTGGAAATTTATAAGCTGGAACAGGAACTGGAAGAATTAAAGAAACTCATCGCAAAGCTTACGGCGATCGTCGAGAGCAAAAAATTGCAGATGCAGGTCGTACAGGATGAGTTGAAAGAAATCAAAAAAGCATATAAGAGCGAACGCAAGACATCGCTTGTCCTGGATGTCAAAGATATCAAGGTAGAGAAGTTCGACGATGTGCGTCCCGCAGAAAAGTGTGTACTTTGCTATACCGCGGATGACCAGATCAAAGTTGTTTCCGAAAAGAATTTCAACATGTCCGATAAAAATCTCAATGAAAAATCTACAGTCGGAGACATTTTGAAATTGCAGCTGAGGACCTCGACGGATAAGATCGTTTATTCCTTCACAAATATGGGTAACTGCTATAAGATCGACTTTGAAGGAATTGAACCGGGAAAACTCAAAGGCAAGGGCATGAATTATTCGCAGATCTGTCCCGATGCCCAGGAGGGTGAAAAACCCGTTGCGTTCTATGAAGTGGGCGAGAAAATGCCGAAAGGAAGTCTCTTGTTCTATTCTAAACTCGGGTATGTCAAGAAGAGCGATTGGAAAGAATATAATATCCTTAAATATGCGTTCCAGGCAGTCAAGGTCAACGAAGGGGATGAGATCATCGGTATCGAAACGGACGATCCCGAACCTACGACTACTTTGTTCTTTGTTACGGCGCAGGGAATGTGCCTGAATGCCTATAAAAACGATATTCCCACGCAGGGCAGGATCTCGGCGGGCGTGCGCGGCATTGCGCTGGCGGACGGCGATTATGTGGTATATGCCGGTCAGATCGACGGAGAAGGTGAGATCATCATTGCCACCGACGGCAATACGATCAAGAAAGTGATCGCGTCGCAGATCGACCCGATGGCGCGCTACCGTAAGGGTGTGAAGATCGTCGACCTCGGCGGAAAACGTAAAGTTGTTTATTCCGACTATGTAACCAATCCGTACAAGTTTGCGGTTCTCATGGATGATAACACTCTGTTCCAGGCGGATACGGAAGAAAATATAACCATCGAAGACCGCACGACAAAGGGCAAGAATATCAAATATAAAAAGAATTGCAAGGCAGTTGCGTTCTGGTCGATGAAATATCTTTCGGACGATTGATCGCTCTTTACTTTGTACGATGAATCAATATGCTGCTATGAGCATATTAAAAAAGCCGTCCCCTTGGCGATGCAGCTAAGGGGCGGCTTTATTTGTATGGTTTTGTTTGGGGTGTGCGCGTTGGCGAAAGAATAAAACAAAAGTTGAGATCCGCATGTGCACCGAAGGAAATGAAGGATAGCGAAAAAGAGCGAGAAAAAGCGAAGAAAAAAATTCTTGACAATTGCGCGCATGTGTGGTATTATTTTAATAATAGATTACAGAAACGCAATGACGGGGAGGAGTACCCGCGCGGATTGTTACAGAGAGGGAACGGCAGGTGGAAGTTCTCACAAGAGCGTGGCGGAAGGTAGCCTCTGAGCGGCAAACTGAAAGCGGGAAGCGAGTAGGATTTGACGGGATTTTCCGACGTTATACGGAAACCGATATCGATGCGCATGGGATGTGCGTCTGCATCGGGCAGAGTGCGGAAGGAATTCCGAATTCGGGTGGTAACACGGTTTCGATCGCCCCGGACAGCATGGAAAGCTGTCCGGGGCTTTTTTCATTGGAGAGCCTGTGCCGAACGGAAAGGCGGAGGCGGAAATATTACGGGCAGCGAGGTATTTTGGAGGTAAACGAAATGAAGATCAAAGGAACACAACTGTTTGTGAAAGCGTTGGTGGAAGAGAAGGTGGATACGTTGTTTGCGTATCCGGGCGGAATGGCAATAGATTTATTTGATGCGTTGTACGGAGAAAAGGACTTTCGGGTGGTGTTGCCGCGGCATGAACAGGGGTTGGTGCATGCGGCGGACGGATATGCCAGGGCCACGGGCAAGACCGGCGTATGTTTGGTTACGAGCGGCCCGGGAGCAACGAATCTCGTTACGGGGATAGCGACCGCGAACTATGACAGTGTTCCGCTTGTGTGTTTTACGGGGCAGGTACCTACGAATCTGATCGGGAACGATGCGTTTCAGGAAGTGGATATCGTGGGGATCTGTCGGAGTATCTGCAAATATGCGGTAACGGTACGCCGTCGGGAAGATTTGGGCAGGATCATCAAAGAAGCGTTTTATATTGCACGGACAGGCAAGCCGGGCCCTGTGCTTGTGGATTTTCCGAAGGATATACAGCAGGCACTCGGGAGTGATGAATATCCGTCGGAGGTTTCGATTCGCGGTTATAAGCCATCGACCGGAGTGCATATGGGGCAGTTGAAGAAGGCGGCCGAGATGGTTGCGAATGCAAAACGTCCGTTGTTTCTGGTGGGCGGCGGCGTGAATATTTCACGCGGCGGTGCGGCGATGACGAAACTGGCGGAAGCTTTGAATATACCTGTAGTTACGACGATCATGGGCAAGGGGGCGCTGCCTACCGATCATCCTTTATATATCGGAAATATGGGGATGCACGGAAACGTGGCGTCCAATACGGCGGTGTCGGAGTGTGATTTGTTATTTTCGATCGGGACGCGGTTTAATGATCGGATCACGGGCAAGATCAGTGAGTTTGCAAAGAATGCGAAGATCGTGCACATAGATATCGATGCGGCATCCATATCGCGGAATATCGTGGTGGATGTGCCGATCGTGGCGGATGCGCGGGAAGCGATCGAAAAATTTGCGGAGATCGCGGTGAAACCCAAACATGCGGAGGAATGGGTCGAGCGTTTGCAAAAATTGCGGGATGAAAAGCCGATCGAGATCCGGACGGACGGGCATATGAACCCGCAGGACATCATCGGAGCGATCAACGAACATTTCAAAGAGGCGATCGTTACGACGGACGTGGGGCAAAACCAAATGTGGACAACGCAATTTTTGCAACTGCGCGGAAGGAGCAAATTGCTGACTTCTGGCGGACTGGGCACGATGGGGTACGGTTTGCCAGCGGCGATCGGTGCAAAGCTCGGTTGTCCCGATCTTCCCGTGATCAGTATATCGGGGGATGGCGGATTCCAGATGAATGAGCAAGAGCTTGCCACGGCGGTTTGTGAGGAGTTGCCGCTGATCATATGTATCCTGAACAATTCTTATCTGGGAAATGTGCGGCAGTGGCAGGAAATGTTTTTCGGCGGGAGATATTCCTGTACCTGTCTGAAAAAACGACGCAGCTGTGCGCAGTGGTGTTCGAATCCGAATGCCCAATGCCCGGAATACATTCCGGATTTTGTAAAGCTCGCCGAAAGTTACGGCATCGAAGGAATTCGGGTAACGAAACGGGAAGAGATCGGACCGGCGTTAGAGCGCGCAAAGGCCTGTGCAAACAAACCGACATTGATCGAGTTTATTATTGACAGAGAATTGGATATTTTGCCGATGGTTCCGGGCGGGAATGCGCTTTCGGATATGGTAACCGAATACAAGAAGGAGAATAAGTGAGATGGAAACGGGAAACAAAAAGCGTTGGGTATCGCTGTATGTTGAAAACGATGTCGGTGTGCTTGCAAAAATATCTGGTTTGTTTTCGGGAAAGTCTTATAACTTATCCAGTCTGACGGTCGGCGAGACGGAAGATCCGACGGTATCGCGGATGACGATCAGTTTATACGGGGACGATAAGACTTTTGAACAGATAAAAAAGCAATTAAATCGCAGTGTGGAAGTGATCAAGGTTTTGGATTTTACCGATCTTGCGATCCATAAAAAAGAGATACTGTTTATAAAATAATCATTTTAGGTTTGGTCTTATTCATTGTTCTTTATATGCTTAAATTACCTTATCTTTTGGGGTTAATCGTTTTATTTTTAGGTTTAACCTTTTATTTTTCACAGCATAGGAGTTTTACCCACTCTATATTTGGTTTATTTGTATTAACTGCAACTGTTAGTTTAATTTTGATTTTTGCATCTGAATTAATTCCATTTTCAAATGCATATATCTTAATGTTTATTTTAATAATTCTAATTGGGTTTTTATTTTTAAATAATC
>CASEWU010000212.1 GCA_949291725.1 uncultured Bacillota bacterium | reverse complement strand
TGTGCGAGAATCTGTGAGAAGTTCTTTTCTTTATCCTTCAATTATCAGTTATAATTAATCCTAAAGAGTCTGCTGTCCGTACTTCCCATTAAAAGTGATCGTTTTCTGAAAGCACAAGCGCAAGGGCATAGCCCTTGCGCTTGTGCTTTCATTTCTCATTCTGTTTATTTTTTCGGGCCATACTTTGAATGCACTGTCCTCCCCCCTGCAAACGCAGAATCAGCTTTTGCGATACTCGGCCTGACACAGAAAGCATTGCTTTCAGACAGTTATTTCAAACGACCCCACGGTACTTATCCGTCAAAAATCAACATGCAATTTTTAGATAGAATCCGCGGCGCGATTTCCTGCCGCAGCGTACAAATATAAATCTTTGTACGCTGCGGCTGATTATTTGATGACAAGACACCGTTTCCTTTTTCAATACTCCTACCCGACTTATCATTGACAAGATCTGTGCAGCATGATATTGATAATTTCTTTATCGGTTTGCGCCATACCGTCGTGTGCAAGCCGACCTACATTTTTTATTGTATTTTCAACTCCCTTAGAAACAATACCGTCTCCCGCATAAAACTGATTTCCTTCCTTATACATTTCGTATCCGAAGAGTCCGGCCTCGACTGCCTGCGCGATCTTTGCTGCGCAGGATGCCTTTGCGCCGTCGCAGATGATGCCCGAATCAATGGCTATTGCATTGACGATTGTGTGCGATATTTCCTCCAGACCGCCGCCGCACAAATAGCAGATTCCCGCCCCTGCACCCACGCCTGCCGACACGGCACCACAGTAAGCAGACAAGCGGCCTATATCTGTTTTCAGATGAATCGTAACGAGATCGGAAAGTACCAGCGCACGCAGCATTTGTTCTTCACTTTTCCCGAGTTCTTTTGCATATACAATCACGGGAACAGACGCCGTTATTCCCTGATTGCCGCTGCCCGATATTATAACCACAGGCTTTTCGCATCCGTTCATACGTGCATCGGAACCCGCCGCCGCATACGCCCGCGCCTTGGTGTTCACATCGTTCCCTGCATAACGCAGCAAAACTTTTCCGATATTTGCCCCGTACTGATTTTTCAGACCCTCTTCCGCAATCGCCATATTATATTCGATCTGACGGAATAGAACAGGCTTTATATCATCCAAAGCAACTTCATTGGCAAAACGGAAAATATTTTCGACTGTCAAACAGGAACGGTCGGTCAATACTTCTTCGCCCTTCTCCGTTTCCTGCCGAAAAATAAATTTGCCGTCAACCTCTTTACTGACTATGTTTGTATGAAAATCAGCAATTCGGACGGATGAGGTATGATGTTCGGAACACAATGTTACACGAATGTCAAAAATATGTGCGTTTTCGGCAAGATCGACCTGAACAGGCAACGCGGAAAGCATTTTTTTGATTTCCAAAACCTTGTCGTCCGAAACAGATGAAATGACTTCCAGACTCTTGGAAGCATCTCCCGCCGCAATCCCCGCACAGACCGCCGCAGAAATTCCGCGGAGCCCGCCGGTATGCGGCACAACGACGCTTTTGACATTTTTAAGAATATTGCCGCTGACGGTAATGACGGCGCTTTTCACTTCTTCGCCCAGCAGATCGCGCGCGACCGCTGCCGCGTACGCTACCGCAATCGGTTCGGTGCACCCCATCGCCGGAAGCAATTCCTCTTTCAAAATTTTAAGATAATTTTTGTAGATGCCCTGATCCATTTTTCCTTTCTTCTCTCGCAAAAAATTTTGTATAAATATGACCAAAAAAAAGATGCCCGCGCAAGTCAATGCACCGCCCAGCCCCGTATAGAACATAGCGGTGCACCGATCAGGTATCCAATGGAAAGTGCGCATTAAAATTCCGCCTGTCATCACGACAGCCATCAATATGTATGCCTTGATATCGAAAAACTTCAAAAACAAGTGTTTGCGCGCTTGGTCATAGCCATAAATGCGGCGCGTATGTTTGCCGACGATACGGAAAAACATCCCCCCGAAGAGCAAAAATACGGCCGCAAGCGATACGATCATCCACCATTCCCACCGGACCGCCAGACATGCCGCGATGCCGAGGCGCATGATATTGATGCCTGCAGCCATCCATACAAAAGCTGCGATCAGCACCAGGTATTCCTTTTTAACCACTTACGCCTCCTGCTTTGCCGCATGCAGAAAACAAGCGGAATAATGGTCTCCTTCAATCTCGACAAGCGGCGGTTCTCCCTGACTGCAGCAAGGCTGTTCTTCGGGACATCTGCCGCAAAAACGACAGCCTGCCGGCGGATTGATAGGACTCGGCACTTCGCCCTGCAAACGTTTGCGCTCGTGCATATTATCGATATCGATGTCAAAAATTGCATTCATCAAAGCTTTTGTATACGGATGCGCAGGATTTTTAAATATTTTATCGACACTGCCGTATTCCATCACTTTACCTAAGTACATCACCGCAACTCTGTCGCACACCCTCTTGACAACGGCAAGATTGTGTGAAATGAAGAGACAAGTAATATGATACTTTTCCTGCAAATCCATCAAAAGATTCAGAATCTGTGCGTGGACAGATACATCCAGAGCGGAAACCGGCTCATCACAAACGAGATATTTCGGCTTCAAAATCAGTGCACGCGCAATGCCGATCCGCTGTTTCTGTCCCCCTGAAAAATCGGAGGGATACCGATCAAGATCCCCTTCCGACAATCCTACTTCCCGCAGCATTTCTTTGGCGGCGGCGCGCTGCTGCGCATAAGAGTAGCCGCCTTTGATGCGGAGAGGTTCGGAAATAAGATCAAACACACTGAAACGGGGATTCAGCGAAGAAAACGGATCCTGAAAAATCATCTGCATATGCCGGCGAGCCTCTTTCAACTGTTTGGTATTCATCGCCGTCAGTTCTTCGCCGTCAAAAAATATCTTACCGGAATTTACGCGCTGCATACCCAGCGTCGTATTGGCAAGCGTACTCTTCCCGCAGCCCGACTCTCCGACAACACCGAACGTCTCGCCGGGATATATATCTATGGAAACATCCGTTACTGCCCGCACAAACCGCTGTTTCTGAAACGGAAAGTCCTTTTTCACCGGAAAAGCGACATTGACATGTTCCAACCGCAACAACGGTTCTTTATCACTGCTTGTCATAATGAATCTCCTTATAGTTCCAGCAGCGGACACACCTGCCGCCCTCTAAAGTTTCCAGCTGAGGCATCTGCGGCCGCGATCTCTCCCGCCGCAATTTCAGCCGCAGCTTCCGCCAAAGGCATTGTTTGTGTACCGTCCTGTTTTTGCCGCATGCTATCCGCGCTTTCGTCCACATATTCGCCTTTCATTTTGCTGGCATCATCCATCGAAGAAAATACTTCATCGAGATAAGTATTGTTCAGATGCTTGAATACTTTGATCATACTGCTGCTCTTGCGCATGCGCGGATTGAGTATCTCCTCCAATGCAAGCCCGATACGCATGAACGAATACACGGAAAGGAATATTCCGACGCCCGGAGCCAGTATGCTCCACCAATGCCCGAACAGCATTGCACCGCTGCTCTGCGCGTCTGCAAGCATCTTGCCCCAGCTGATTGCCGTCGGATTGCCCAAGCCGAGAAAGCTCAGCCCGGCTTCCGCGACCATGATGCCTGCACTCGTAAGCGCGGTACTCATGATGAGCAGATTGGAAACCGCAGGCAGAATATGACGCCACATAATGTACCACTTGCTTGCGCCCGCTAACTCCGCCGCCTTGACGTAGTTTGCATTTTTGATCAGCATTACCTGCGAACGGATCACTCGAGCAAGCCCGGTCCAGCCAAATGCCGCAAACACGATCACTATGACGGCGTAACTTGTGCCGAGAACATTGGTCATGACGATCACGAGCGGCAACGTAGGAATCACGAGCAGCACATCGACGACACGCATGATGATGGTATCCACCCAGCCGCCCAGATATCCGGCGATAATGCCGAACAGAGAGCCGAGAATGGCTATAACAATACCTGTGATCAAACCGATGCTGAGACTCGAACGCGTACCGTAGATAAGCATGGAAAAAATATCCTGTCCCGTCGTGATGGATGTGCCGAGCAAATGCTGCCACGAGGGAGTCAGACCTTTTGCCGCACGCTGCGTAACATCGTACGGATCATACGGAGCAATCAAAGGAGCAAAAATTGCAAGGATCGCCAGAAACGCTATGATGATCAGCCCGATCCTTCCCTGCTTATGCATCCACAGCTTTTTGAAAAATTTGCCGATCGCATACAGCATCTGCGTTAAAACACAGCCGATTCGTAAGAGAATTTTCATCATCTGCCTCCCAGCGTAACGCGCGGATCGAGCAGACAATACACAAAATCCGTCAGCAAATTCGCAACAAGTGCAAAAGCAGATATACGTTAAATTCATAGTATCTATCAAAAAAAATTATATTAGGTTCACAACAGAAACTTTTTATAGCTTCCAAAGGCCTCTGCAATCGTCAAAAAACGTCTTTGCTAACACATTTCATTCATTAAAATTTACCCTCAAAACAGCGGCGCGTTTAATTGTATAATAAAAATGCAGATCGATACGATCTGCATTTTTATTCGTACTTTTCTCAAAAAGAGACAGTCTTGCCGCAATTTCAATACTCCATTGTTCCTATCTCGCACGTTTCGGCTCCGGATAATCTTCCCCGAATGTTTCCGCCGTAACCGTACGGATCACCTGCGGTTCCAAAGGTTTGTCGCGCATGTCCGTCGCAACTTTTGCGATCGCATCGACCACGTCCATTCCCTCGATAACTTTCCCGAAGGCAGCATACTGCCCGTCCAGATGCGAAGCGTTTTCATGCATAATGAAAAATTGCGAACCTGCACTGTCCGGCATCATTGAACGCGCCATTGACAATACCCCGCGCAAATGCTTGATATCGTTGCCCGTAAATCCGTTCATACGGAATTCACCTTTGATCGTATACCCCGGGCCGCCCGTACCGTTGCCCGCAGGATCTCCGCCCTGGATCATAAACCCTTCGATCACACGGTGAAACGTCAGCCCGTCATAAAAACCGTGCCGCACCAGAGAAAGAAAATTATTCACCGTATTCGGTGCTTTTTCAGGATACAATTCCGCTTTGATCACTCCGCCGTTTTCCATCGTAAACGTTACTATCGGATTCATTCTTTTTACTCCTTTTCCAAATCTTCGTATTTCTCTACACGCACGTTCGCTTCCGCAAACAGTTGCATGGAAAATTCATCCGGATACCCGTTTTTATACACGACACGCGCTATCCCCGCATTAATGATCATCTTCGCACAGATTACGCACGGCTGATGCGTACAATACAGCGTCGCACCCTCTATCTTGATCCCCAGCCGCGCCGCCTGTATGATCGCATTCTGCTCCGCATGCACCGCATAACATAATTCCTGCCGCGTCCCGCTCGCAATATTCAGCTTACGCCGAAGGCATTCCCCGCGATCCGCACAGCTCATGATCCCCGCCGGCGCTCCGTTATACCCGGTCGTCAATACCCGTTTGTCCAGCACGATCACCGCTCCGACATGCCTGTTCTCCTGATAACAGCTCGACCAGCCCGCTACCGTCTCCGTAAGCTCCATGAAGCGCTTGTCCCACTTGTTCATCCCGTTCTTCCTCCTGCGCATTCTCTCCCGCCCATTGTACCATATCCATCGCGGAATTGCAAGCTCCGGCCCAAACTTTCCTCTCGGTTTCTCTTTCTCTTCCGTTTCAAATATCTCCGCTCTCCCTCTGTTTTTTTTGTTTTTAGCACTCAAACAAGAAAAGTGCTAATTTTTTCAATTTTTTCCTTTCAAACGTTTGACTTTTCTGTTTTATTGTATATAATATATAGTAAATTAGCACTCAGAGATTACAAGTGCTAACAGCTATTGAAATTTATTGGAGGCGTAACATATGAACATCAAACCTTTATTTGATAAAGTTGTTGTTGAAAGCGTTCAGACCGAAGAAAAAACCAAGAGCGGATTTATTCTTCCGTCTTCTGCACAGGAAAAACCGCAGACAGCACGTGTCGTTGCAGTCGGCCCCGGGGGAAATGTGGACGGCAAAGAAGTGAAAATGGTCGTCAAAGTCGGCGATACCATCCTCTTCTCAAAATATTCGGGCAGCGAATTTAAAGTAGACGGAAAAGAATTCACGATCATTCGTCAGAGCGATATTCTGGCAATTGTTGAATAAAGTTTGAATTGGGAGGAATCATATTATGGCTAAACAGATCAAATACGGAGACGAAGCCAGAAAGGCTTTGGAAAAAGGCGTAAACACGCTTGCCGATACAGTAAAAATTACGCTCGGGCCGAAAGGCAGGAACGTTGTTCTCGATAAAAAATTCGGTGCACCGCTGATCACGAACGACGGCGTAACCATTGCAAAGGAAATCGAACTGGAAGACCCGTTTGAAAACATGGGTGCTCAGCTCGTCAAAGAAGTTTCCACAAAGACCAACGACGTCGCGGGCGACGGCACCACTACCGCTGTTGTTCTTGCACAGGCAATCATCCGCGAAGGACTTAAAAACCTCGCGGCAGGCGCAAACCCGATCATCCTGCGCCGCGGCATCGACAAAGCTGTCGATACGGCTATTGCGGAAATCAAAAAGATCTCCAAAACGGTTGACAGCAAAAAAGCAATCGCACAGGTCGCTTCCATTTCCGCAGGCGATGAAACCGTCGGTCAGCTCATTTCCGATGCGATGGAAAAAGTCGGCAAGGACGGCGTAATCACTGTCGAAGAAGGCAAAACCATGAACACCGAACTTACAACCGTTGAAGGCATGCAGTTCGACCGCGGCTATGCTTCCGCTTACATGGTTACCAATACGGATAAAATGGAGGCCGTTCTCGATACCCCTTATATCCTTATTACTGATAAGAAAATTTCCAACCTGCAGGAGATCCTGCCTATCATCGAACCGCTTGCACAGCAAGGCGCTCGTCTTTTGATCATCGCGGAAGACGTGGAAGGCGATGCTCTCGCTGCCCTCATCGTTAATAAACTCAAGGGCGTGTTCAACTGCGTTGCCGTCAAAGCACCCGGCTTCGGCGACAGAAGAAAAGCCATGCTCGAAGATATTGCTATTCTCACGGGCGGCACCGTCATTTCTTCCGACCTCGGCTACGAATTCAAGGACGTTACGACCGATATGCTCGGCAAAGCTGCTCAGGTCAAAGTTGACAAGGACAACACCACGATCGTCAGCGGCAACGGCGATCCTGAAAGCATCAAAGCGCGTGTCAACGCCATCAAAGCGCAGATCGCGGAAACCACTTCCGATTATGACAGAGAAAAATTGCAGGAACGTCTCGCCAAACTTGCAGGCGGCGTAGCGGTCATCAATGTCGGCGCGGCTACCGAAGTCGAAATGAAAGAGAAGAAACTCCGCATTGAAGACGCTCTCGCGGCAACGCGTGCGGCTGTCGAAGAAGGCATCGTCCCCGGCGGCGGCGTTGCTCTGCTCTCCACTTCCGCTGCATTGAAGAAACTTATCAATTCCCTGGAAGGTGATGAGAAGACCGGTGCTCAGATCATCCTCAAAGCCATCGAAGAACCGATCCGCCAGATCGCGAAGAACGCAGGATTGGATGGTTCTGTTATCGTCGAAAAGATCATGGCTTCCAAGAAACCCAACTTCGGTTTCGATGCCCTGAAAAACGAGTACACCGATATGGTGGAAAGCGGCATCATTGACCCGACAAAAGTTTCCCGCAGCGTTTTGCAGAATGCAGCTTCTGTGGCAGCTACCCTGCTCACGACGGAAAGCGTCGTAACAGATATTCCTGCTCCCGAGCCTGCAGCTCCTGCAGCCGGCGGCGGCATGGGCGGAATGTACTAAGCCGAATAAATTTATCTGATAAAAAGGGTCGGCGCAATTTTGCGCCGACCCTTTTTCTGTTATACGCCAAGTTAAGGCATTATTTCTTCATGCCATCTCTCGGCAGGAACAATCTATTCATATCAAAGAAGCCTTCCCACTCTCCGCAGATAAATTTAATTTAAGTCGCGAAATTTTAAAGTTTGCCAAAAGAAAACTTTTCTTTTCGCGTATTTTTCAGAATCTTCCGGCTAAAAAACAGCCTCATTTGCGTAAATTTTCGAAAATTTAGTTTATTATCGTCGAATTGGGAAAATAAAATCAAACCTTTTATAATTTACTATAAATAAAGACTTTACAGTCTTTTAGACGCCGCAATTTTTAGCCAACGTAATCAGTTTTTTCAAAAAGACCGGTTTTAACAAATACTTTAATCCGCTTCCTGCAACCAATTTTATTCCATTGAAAAAGCCGCCGTAATATACCGGCGGCTTTTTCAATTATTTTTAATCATTTTTCTTGATTTTGTCCAATATCTTTGTGAGTGCATATTTGCAATGCTCGTAGGTCAAGCCGCCCTGGAAATAAGCGATATACGGCTCCTTTACGGGTGCATCGGCAGAAAGCTCGATGGACGCGCCCTGCACAAACGTACCTGCCGCCATAATGACACGATCTTCATAACCGGGCATATCCCACGCTTCCAATTTTACAAAACTATCGACAGGCGAAGCCTCCTGCACCGCCTGAATAAATCCGGTGAGTTCCGCTTCCGTATGAAAACGAATGGCACGCGTGATATCATAAGGACGTTCGCTGACCGCAGGCGAAGTTTGATATCCGAGCTCTTTTAGGCAGGCACCTATCAATAGGCCTCCCTTCAAAGCCTGGCAAACGACGTGTGGAGCAAGAAAAATCCCCTCATAAAAATACTGATAGCCGTACGCATACGATCCGACTTCCGCACCGATCGACGGCGATGTAAGCCGCCCTGCAATTTTATCGACATACTCTTTTTTACCGACAATATAACCGCCCGTCGGAGCGATCCCGCCCCCCGCATTTTTAATCAGCGATCCCACACAGACATCGGCACCGTTTTGCGTCGGTTCGGTTTCTTCCACAAATTCGCCGTAGCAATTATCCACAAAAATACACCCGCCGAATCCGCAAGAACGCACAAACGCACAAGCCTTTTTAATTCTTTCTTCGCTGAGTGCGTCGCGCCATTCGTATCCGCGCGAACGCTGAATAAAAACTACTTTTACCGTCGGATCGGCAAGACCGTTTCGGATCGAATCGTAATCAAAATCACCGTTTTTTAATTCGCATTTTTTGAATACGATCCCATAATCTGCCAAAGACCCGATGTCCTTACCCCCGATCACTTCCTGCAACGTATCATAAGGATTTCCGGAAATGGAAAAAAGTGTATCCCCCGTCCGCAAAAGCCCGAACAAACCGATCGTCAAAGCATGCGTGCCAGAAAGAATATTCGGAGAAACAAGCCCCGCTTCCGTGCCAAACACATCCGCAAATAACATTCCGAGTGTATCCCTGCCTTCGTCGCCGTATCCGTATCCGCTCGTTGCCGTAAAATGCCGCAGAGCAATTTTATTCTTCTGGAATGCTTCCAAAACCTTTACCTGGTTTGCATATGCCGTTTGCTCCAGTTCTTTAAACTGATCGGCAAGTTTTTCTTCACATTTTGCTATCAGATCATTCACCATCCTGCATCGCCTCCATCACTAACTCTTCGTTTTCCGCATTGTGCGGATCCAGCCATACTATCCCCGGAAACTTTTTAAAAAATGTAATCTGTCTCTTAGCATAATTTCGCGTATTTTGTTGAATCATGTCTCGCATAGTACTGTACGAAACTACCCCTTTAAGGTATTCAAGTACTTCCTTATACCCGATCCCTTGCATACATTGACAGGTTTCGTTTATGCCTGATTCCCAAAGCAAACGCACTTCATCCACCAATCCGTCTTCCAGCATGATATCCACCCGCCGATTGATGCGGTCATACAGCTCGCTGCGCGGATAATCAAACGCCACTGCCGTATAGGAAAAACGAGGAACAAACCCGTCCCTTTGCTCCGACTTCTTTTTACCCGTCAGCTCCCAGATCTCCAAAGCGCGGATCACGCGTTTGAGATCATTCGGATGAAGAGTTCTTGCACTTTCCGGGTCAATCTTTTCCAAACGTTCGTAGACCGCTTCTTTCCCTTCTTCCGATGCAATACGCTCGTATTTCTCCCTGATCGCAGGGTCCGCCCCTGCATGGCCATGACCTCGTTCAAAGCAAAGCGACTGGATATAAAACCCTGTCCCGCCGCAAATCACCGCCGTTTTCTTTTCCGAAACTAATTTTTCAAGGATCGGAAACGCTGCAGCCTCATAGTCCCCGACCGAATATTTCTCCGCGGGCGGAACAACATCGATCATATGATGCCGAACACCTTGCATTTCTTCCTTCGTCGGCTTTGCCGTTCCGATATTCAGGTCCTTATAAACCAACATACAGTCTGCAGATATAACCTCACCCGAAAGACGTTTTGCCATTTTAACGGCAAAGCCCGTTTTCCCCGATGCAGTCGCTCCGCAAACAACAAGTACTTTTTTCAAAATTATACGATCCTTTTAAACATTTTCTCAATTTCCGTTTTTGTAAGTTTTACGGCGATCGGCCTGCCATGCGGACATTTCAACCCCATATCACCGTGAAGCATTTCAAACAGTTTATCCTTTTCCGAATCGGTCAAAGACATTCCGCCCTTTACCGCATGCTTGCACGCCGCCATTGCCAGCTTGTCGCGCAAAATCTCTGACAGACGTATTCCGCGCAATGTCCCCACTTCCCGCAACACTTCTGTAAAAAATCCGCCGATATCTATATCCTGCAGATCCAGAGGCACCGCCGAAACTTTAAAGCAGTTCGCTCCGAATTCTTCTATTTCGAACCCGATCTCTTCCAATGTTTTTGCATTCTCCGACAAGAAATCAAACTCTTCACGGTTCAGGTTCAGCACATACGGAACGAGCATCGGCTGACGCACAACCGTCCTTGACTCCATTTCCTCTTTCAGCCGATTAAAAATCAGCCTCTCATGCGCCGCATGCTGATCGATGATGTAAACATTGTCGCCCTCTTCGTACAGCAAATATGTATTGAAAAGACAACCTTTGAAAACTGCATTTTCAAAGATAATTTTCTGCTGTTTCGCCTTCTGCTCCAATGCTTCCAAATATCGCTTATTCTCAGAAAACACATCCGCAGTAGAATCGGCATTGTTCCCGATCGGATTTTCCCCTTCGACAGGTGCTGCATAAGTTTTGTTTTCTCCTGCCGAAACAATCTTATTCCCACTGTCATGGAAAACTATCTTCTCCGCCTGCGGCGCGTGTCCGAAATCTTTTCTGATATGCGCCACATCGTATTCCTTGCTGAAATCACCTTGTTTTTGCGCGTTTATATCAGGCATAGTACTCTGATTTTGATGTTTTTTAATGAGTTCAGTGTAAAAATCGGCGTTTGACAGTTTATCGGATTTTACCGACGACCCACTGGTTCCTGTAGTTTGAAATGCGTTTTTCGGGTACGAATTCGCACGATACGCCGCATCACCTATACGATCCGAAGTTTTTTGCGCGCCCTTTTCCGCATGAAAAACATTCGCCTCTACCGCTTCCGTCTTCGCAGTTCTCGTCTTTACAGTTTCTGAACCCGACATAGGCGAACCGCTGTCCACAAAAAATTCCAAAGCGCTCGCATTTCCGTCCAATACTGCGGATATAACAGAATAAATACTTCCGTATATGACCTGGTTGTTTTCAAAGCGCACATCCGCTTTATTCGGGTGCACATTCACGTCCACCACTTCCGACGGTACATCGATAAACAAGATATAAAAAGGATACTGGCGCTTCATCAAATAACTGCCGTAGGCATTCATCACCGCCGAACCGATCGTGTTGTTTACAACATACCTTCCGTTCACAAAAGTATTCTGATATGTGCGGTTTGCCTTTGTAAAGGAAGGTTTCCCCAGATACCCGCGTATTCGCACTCCATGCTTTGTCGCATCGATCTTGTAACATTCGCCGATGACCGAACCGCCGTAAACTGCCGCGACCGCTTCATCCAGACCGCCGCCGTAAGACTGCAAAACAAGTTTTCCGTCCGCAAAATAGCGGAACGCAACGGAAGGATTTCCAAGAATAAACCGCGACACAAAATTTGTGATCTCGCTTTCCTCCCCTTTATCCGTTTTAAGGAATTTTGCGCGTACCGGCGTATTGAAAAACAGGCTCTCTGCGGTCATTTCCGTACCGCCGCCCAGCGCGCAGGGCTGCACATCCCCCAACTTTCCGCCCGAACAAGTCAGCTCATACGCTTCGCTCGCGCCCGCAGCACGGGAACGGACCGTTACATTGCTGACAGACGCAATGCTCGCAAGCGCCTCACCGCGAAATCCAAGCGTATGTATATTGTCCAGATCTTCCGCCTTGGCGATCTTACTCGTTGCGTGCGGCATAAACGCCGCGCGCAGATCATCTTTTTCGATACCGCTTCCGTCGTCCGATACACTGATCAGATCCTTGCCGCCGCGTTCGATCGTAACCGTAATATTTTTCGCACCTGCATCCAGGCTGTTTTCCACAAACTCTTTCACGACCGAATACGGCCTGTCCACAACTTCACCCGCCGCAATACGGTTATATACTCCGCTGTCAAGAATGTTTATTTTTGCCATATCCCTTTCCTTTCATTCCGAATAGACTTACCGCCTATACACCACCCCGCAGCCGCACAAACCGTTTATTCCTTTCCGTTGCTTTCCCGAACTTTTTCACTCAGCTCCGAAAGTAAATTAAACGCCTGCATCGGCGTGATATTGTTCATATCCGTGCGAAGCAAAATGCGTTCCGCTTCGCTTAATTCACGCACTTCGCTCTTCTCTTCCCGATCTTCCTCAACCGCACCGCGCGCAATGTCGTTCTTTTCCAGCTTTTTCAGAATCTGTTTGGCGCGCATCGTGATCTCGTTCGGAATCCCCGCAAGCCTTGCAACTTCAATACCAAAGCTTTTGTTCGCGCCTCCCCTCACGATCTTGCGCAAAAACAAAATACCGCCCGGCGCTTCACGCACCGTTACTTTATAATTTTTAACGCCATCGATCTTTCCTTCCAACTCGGTCAGTTCGTGGTAATGCGTCGCAAAGAGAGTTTTCGCCTTGATGTGTTCACTCAGATATTCCAATACCGCCCATGCAATCGAAAGACCGTCAAAAGTACTCGTACCTCTTCCGACTTCATCGAGAATCAATAAAGAGTTTTCTGTTGCATTCATGACAATGGACGCAACTTCCGTCATCTCTACCATGAAGGTACTCTGATCAAAAATCAGATTATCACTGGCACCGACCCGCGTAAAAATACGGTCTATGACAGGAATCTTTGCCTGCTTTGCTGGTACAAAACTCCCCATGTGCGCCATCAGCACAATCAGCGCATTCTGCCGCATATAAGTACTTTTTCCCGCCATGTTCGGTCCCGTTATCACCATCGTCTGCGTTTCACCGTCCAGCAAAGTATCGTTCGGCACAAAACGCTCCTTGGATAACTTCTCCACGACCGGGTGGCGGCCTTCTACAATACTTAAAAGTCCGCCCTTTTCCTGAATCTGCGGACAGCAATAATTATTCTCTTTGGCTACCGTCGCAAAAGATGTCAGGCAATCCAGCATCGCCAATGCGCCCGACAACGCCTTCAAGGCGCCGATATTATCCGAAAGCACGCCGCGGATCTGATTGAACAATTCAACTTCCAGACTCAAACTCCGCTCGGTGCTCGTCATGATCTTTTCTTCCACCGCCTTCAATTCATCCGTAACATACCGCTCCGCTCCCGCCAGCGTCTGACGGCGATGATACTCAAACGGAACTTTGTCCTTGAACGAATTCGTTACTTCGATCATGTAACCAAATACACGGTTGAATTTTATCTTCAGGTTTTTAATACCCGTTTTTTCACGCTCGCGCGACTCC
>CASEWU010000211.1 GCA_949291725.1 uncultured Bacillota bacterium | reverse complement strand
GGGGCGCCGCTTGTTAAAATCAAAAATGCAGGAAACGCGCCAACGTTTCCTGCATTTTTTATCTGTCATCCGTAACGATGTGGACAATTTCTGTATGTTTTTCTTTTTAATATATCCTTAATTTTTCAGGAAGTTTTTATAAAAGTGTTTCGTACTCTTCGTAAAGTTTTTCGGCGACGGCGTGCAGTTCATCGAGACGCGCGCATTTTCCGTTTAAAAGTTTATAATCGGCGGCAATTTCCGGTTTTGCAATTTCCTCATTGATTTCCGCGATTTCCTTTTCCGTATCGGAAATCTTCTTTTCGATCTCTTTGATCTTTTGTTTTTTCCGTGCTTCTTCGGCGCGCTCCGCTTTCGATCGGTAGGATGCCGTGTTCTGAACGGCTCTCTCTTCCGCCTTTTCGGCTCTTTCGACGGCCGCTTTTTTATCCGCTTGCGCCTTTTTCATCGCCGTATATTCTTCATAGCTGCAAGGATAAAGGGTGATTTTTCCGTTTTCGATCTCCAGAATTTTCTCGGCGATGTTGGAAATAAAATAACGATCGTGCGACACAAACAGGAGCGTTCCTTCGAACGCTTTCAAGGCTGTTTCCAGGCTTTCCCGCGCCAAAAGATCGAGGTGGTTGGTCGGTTCGTCCAGAACGAGAAAATTGGCGCAGAGGGCTTCTAAAAGCACGAGAGACAATTTTGCGCGTTCTCCGCCCGAAAGGGAGCGGACTTTTTTCTCCATGTCCTCGTCCGTCAGCTTTGCGCGGGCGAGCAGGGCGCGTGCCTGCGTCTGGGTCATGCCCGTATGCTTGTGCCAAAGAGTTCCCAAAACCGTTTCGTCGGGGTCGAGGTCGGCGTTTTCCTGGTCGTAATAGCCGATCTTATTGAACCGTCCCCAACGCACGGAGGGATCGCGTTTTTGCACAAGCGTGCGGATGAGCGTGGATTTTCCCGTGCCGTTTTCGCCCACGATCGCAATTTTTTCGCCGCGACGTACTTCAAAATTTGCGTCGGAAAACAACAGTTTTCCGCCTGCAGAAAGGGACAGACCGCTCACCGACAGGGCGCGTTCTTCGCTCTTTTCCACCGTTTCAAAGGAAAATTTGGGCGGCTTCGGCGGGGGAACGGGCTTTTCGAGCAGTTCCATCGATTCCAGCTTTTTTACCCGCGACTGCGCGCTTTTTGCTGTCGTTGCGCGCACGATGTTGCGCGCAACGTAGTCTTTCAAATCGGCGATCTCTTCCTGTTGGCGTTCGTATTCTTTCAGATCGTGTTCATATTTTTCAGCTTTTAAAACTTTGTATTTGGAATAGTTGCCGCGGAAAGCCTGAATACGGCAGTTTTCCAGATCGAAGATCTTGGAGACGATCGCATCCAAAAAATAACGGTCGTGCGAAACGGTAAAGATCGCGCCGCGGTAATTTTTCAGATAATCTTCCAGCCAGAACAGGGTGGAAACGTCCAGGTGGTTGGTCGGCTCGTCCAAAAATAAAATTTCGGGTTCTTCCAAAAGAAGGCGGCACAGTTTGAGGCGTGTCTTTTCTCCGCCGCTCATGGTGGAGATCTTCTGCTCATACATTTGGCCGAATCCCATACCGTTTAAAACCGTTTTGATCTTCACTTCCGCATTGTAACCGTCCGCGGCGGCTATGGCGCGCTCCAACTGTTCGTATTTTGCGGAAAGATCGAGATATTCCTTGCTCTGAAAGGGGACTGTCGCCAATTTTTGTTCGATTTCACGCAGACGTTCCATCGAATTATATACAAACGCAAAGACCGAACGCATTTCTTCGTAAACGGTCTTTTCGCTTTCCAGTCCGCCGTTTTGCTCCAGCCAGCCGATTTTCAGTCCCGTTTTTTTATAAATTTTCCCTTCGTCGGGAAATAGCGCGCCCGTCATCAGTTTGATGAGCGTGGTTTTTCCTTCCCCGTTCGCGCCGATAAACCCGATGCGTTCTTTTTCCGATACGGTAAAGGATATATTGTCCAGAATGATTTTGTCGTCGTAGCCGAAGCGTACGTTTTCCAGCGATATCAACATAATTTTCGTAAAACTCCGCAAAATAGCGGCATGAAAAAAATTTCAATGGCCGATATAGAATTATTGGAAGAAAAACTTGCCGCGGCGCCTCCTTCCGAGGTCGCGCCGCTCGTAAAAAAATTGGTCAAAGCCCGCCATACCTTTATCCGCCAAAATCATACCGATTCTTAACAAGTTTACCCTTTGAAAGCGGCAAAGAGCAGTTTTAAATCGGGTATACAAGCGGCGGAAAGAGATTTAAATGCGTTCAGGCGGGAACAAAGCTTGCCGTCAACGGCATGACCCGCTGCGGAATGCAGGGGCGAAAAATCAGAAAAGGGTGTTTGTGTCCGACGAAAAATCGGGGATAAAGCGGGAATCGGCGGCTTCAAGTTTTTGCAAAAACAAGCGTTCGATGCCGCAGGAAAAGACGAAATTGCGCACTTTTCTGTATTCGCGCGGCGTGATGCGCCTTTGCAGCTCGGGGAATTTTTCAATGTCGCCGCAGGGTGTATACTGTCCCATCAGAGAGAAATAGGCGGGGGAGTTGAGAGAGGCAAACCATTGCACGATTTTTAAAGAATCGTCCGTACAAAGCGGGAGTACGAGATGGCGCACGATGCAGCCGCGCATCATCTTTTCGCCGTCGAACTCGCATTCGCGCCGTGCCATGAATTCCACGGCGCGCGAGGCGTATTCAAAATAGTTTGCCTTACCCGTGTACCGCGCCGAAATCTTGGGCGAATAGTATTTCATATCCGGAAGATAGACGTCGATATACTTGTCCAAAGCCTGCAGTACTTCGATTTTTTCGTAGGAGTGGGTATTGTAGACGACGGGTATTTTCGGTCTGTATTCCTTGAAAGCCTGCAAAAGCTGCGGAACGTAGTGGGAGGCCGTAACGAGATTGATGTTTTCGGCGCCCATATCTTCCAGTTCGCGGAAAATGCGGACAAGCGTACCCGTGTCGCAGGGTTCTCCCGTGTTGGCGCGGGAGATTTCGTGGTTCTGGCAGAACACGCACCGCAGGGCGCATCCGCTGAAAAAGACGGTACCCGAACCTTTTTTCCCGGAGATGCACGGTTCCTCAAACGGGTGCAGACCGTATTTGGCGACTCGTACTGTGTTGTCCGCACCGCAGGCGCCGCATTCATGTGATCTGTCTGCTCCGCATTCTGCGGGGCAAAGCTTGCATTTTGTATTCATACGGAAATTGTATCATATTTTTCGGTGTTTGAAAAGCATTGTAGTGCGCAGCGGGGAAATTATTGACAAGTTGTGCGTTTCATACTATAATAATAGCTGAAAAACGACAAATCGAAGAGCGCGGCAAGACCGCGCTCTGTCCGCCGTAAACGGCGGCCAAGTTTTGGGAGACAAAGAATGAAATACTTTTTTACGAGCGAAAGCGTAACCGAAGGACATCCCGATAAAGTCTGCGACCAGATCTCGGATGCGGTTCTGGATGCAGTCCTGACGAAAGATGAAAACTCCCGCGTGGCGATCGAATGCTGCGCGACGACGGGAATGGTTCTGGTGATGGGCGAACTTTCAACGAGCTGTTATGTAGATATATCCAAAATCGTGCGTGATACGGTCAAAGAGATCGGGTATACGCACGGTCAGGGATTTTCCTATAATTCGCTGGCGGTCATTACGGCGATCCACGGTCAGAGCGCGGATATTGCGCTGGGGGTGGATAATTCTCTGGAAAAGAAAGCGGGCGGCGATGAAGCGGATCAGATCGGCGCGGGAGATCAGGGAATGATGTTCGGGTATGCGGTGAACGAGACGCCCGAATTAATGCCGCTTACGGCGGTACTGGCGCAGAAGCTGGCGATGCGGCTTGCCGAAGTGCGTAAGAGCGGGATCCTGCCGTATCTGCGCCCGGACGGAAAGACACAGGTAACCGTGGAATATGAGGACAAGAAACCCATCCGTGTGGATACGATCGTGGTTTCGGCGCAGCATGACGAGCATGTTTCGCAGGAACAGCTGAAACAGGATATCCGCAAGTATGTGATCGACGAGGTCGTGGACGCAAAACTTCTGGATAAAGACACGAAATATTTTATAAATCCGACGGGCAGGTTTGAGATCGGCGGGCCGGAAGGCGACAGCGGGCTGACGGGCCGCAAGATCATTGTGGATACCTACGGCGGCAGGTGTGCGCACGGCGGCGGGGCGTTTTCGGGCAAAGACAGCACGAAGGTGGACCGCAGTGCGGCGTATATGGCGCGGTATATCTGCAAGAATATTGTGGCGGCGCATCTGGCGGACGAATGCGAGCTGCAGCTTGCCTATGCCATCGGTGTAGCCAATCCCGTGTCGGTGTTTGTCAATACCTACGGGACGGGCAAGGTTACGGACGAAAAACTGGCGCAGATCGTGCGCGAAAATTTTGACCTGCGTCCGCTTGCGATCATCCGCAAACTCGGGCTTCGTAAGCCTATCTTTAAAAAGACGGCGGCATACGGGCATTTCGGCAGGGAAGAATTCCCTTGGG
>CASEWU010000210.1 GCA_949291725.1 uncultured Bacillota bacterium | reverse complement strand
GATTGTTATGAATAAGATTAAGACGATCGCGCGTCCGGCAGAACGCAAAGTAACGGGATGCGGTGAATGCAGAAGTACATGTCAGTCCGCTTGCAAAACCAGCTGCACGGTTGGCAACCAGTCCTGCGAAAGAATTTCGAGAGAGAACAATCCCGAAAAGAATAACTGAACGCAATCATCGTTTAAGGAGCAGGCAACCTGCTCCTTAAATTTTGGTTTTTTTGCGAAAAGCAGGAAGTTCGGTGCGCGGCGGGCGTATCGCTTACGGAGTTGATATGGTTCACGTATTTTCATATAAAGATAAACATTACATATTTGATACAGGCAGTTCGTCTTTGCACGAATGCGATGAGAAGGGCGCGTTGTTGCTTCGGGAGAAGCTCGGCGAAAAGGTAGATACGTCGGGGATCACGCCCGAGGAGCGCCGCGAGTATGAAGAGGATTTCGAACAGCTGAAGAAGGAAGGACTGCTTTTTAAGGAAGAGGTAAAGGCAGGCCCGGTCAAGAGCAATGAGGTGAAGGCGCTGTGTCTGCACATTTGCCACGACTGCAATCTGCGTTGCAAATATTGTTTTGCAGACGAAGGCGCTTACCACGCAAAGCGCGAGTTCATGAGCCTGGAAACGGCGAAAGCGGCGATCGATTTTTTGATCGAAAATTCCGGCAATCGTAAAATTCTGGAAATGGATTTTTTCGGCGGCGAACCGCTGATGAATTTTGATGTCGTAAAGCAGGCAGTATATTATGCGAAGGAACAGGCGGCAAAGAAAGGTAAGAAATTTTTGTTTACGCTGACGACGAACGGATTGCTGCTCAAAGACGACGTGGCAAAATTTCTGAACGAAGAGATGGAGAACGTAGTCCTGAGCATTGACGGGCGCAAGGAAGTGCACGATGCGGTGCGCAAGACGGCGAACGGAAAGGGCAGTTTCGATCTGGTCATCGACAATCTGAAGAATTTTGTGAAGATCCGCGGGGACAAGCACTATTATGTGCGCGGCACGTTTACGGCGAAGAATTTGGATTTTTCCAAGGACGTATTGTTCCTTGCGGACAACGGGTTTGACAGTATCTCGATGGAACCGGTAGTTACGGACATACCCGATCTTGCGATCACGAAAGATGATCTGGCGAAGGTATGTGCGGAATATGACGTGCTTTGCGACAAATATCTGGAGCGTTGGGCGGAAGGAAAAGGGTTTAATTTTTTCCATTTCAATATAGATCTGGAAGGCGGACCCTGTCTATCCAAGCGCGTGAGCGCATGCGGCGCGGGAAACGAGTATTTTTCGGTGGTACCCAACGGGGATATTTATCCTTGTCATCAGTTTGCGGGCGATGCGGATTTTAAAATGGGCAATGTGTTTGAAGGCAAACTGAACGACGAGATACGCAGCAAATTTAAAAATTCCTGTCTGTTCACGCGTGAAAAATGCGACGGATGTTTTGCAAAATTTATCTGCAGCGGCGGATGCAGTGCAAACAATTATCATTTTAACGGGGATATCAACAAACCTTACGAAATCACCTGTGAGATGATGAAAAAGCGCGTCGAAGACGCGATGCACATTTTGGCGACCAAGAAAAAAATAGGCGGCTGAACGGCAGTTTGTCCGCGAACGGAGAAAAATGTCTGAGATACGGAAGGGTAAGAATGTGTTTGTACACAGCCGCGCCTATGCAGCCGGAGACGTTACGCTTTGCGACGGGGCGAATATTTGGTGCGGGGCATGTATACGCGGCGATATAGCTCCGGTGAAGATCGGACGGAATACAAACGTGCAGGACAATGCCACGATTCACGTCGGGTATAACAGCCCTGCGATACTGGGAGAGAACGTAACGGTGGGGCATAACGCCGTTGTGCACGGATGCACGATCGGAGACAATGTGATCGTCGGTATGGGAAGCATTGTTCTGGACGGGGCGAAAGTCGGGTCAAACAGCATTATCGGCGCTGGAACCGTGATCCCCGGCGGGAAGGTCATTCCTGAAAACAGTGTCGTGGTCGGCAATCCTTATCGCATTTTGCGTACGAGCACGGAAGCGGACAAAAGGAACATTGCGATGAATGCGAAGGAGTATCTTTTGCTCGCACAAGCGTATCTGCGGGACGGCGAAGGGCAAAAGTGAAGCCGAGCCGGCGGAAATTATGATAATCGGGTAAAAATCCGTAAAAATAAACAATTTACACTTGACTAAATTTCTGAACTTTATTATAATTATTAAGTATATTTCTTTTTTGATCGGACAACCTCTGCACAGATAAGGATGCAGCGGCAAATGTTTGGTTTGTTTGGGAAGAAAACACTTTTTTAGTTGCAGGAGGAGGCAATGGGCAAGAAGAAATCGGTAGTACTGATTATTCTGGTAACCATCGTGCTGGTGGGGCTTTTATTTATAAGCGTAACGCCGACATTCCCGGTTAAGTCGCCTTATAATTTCAGGTCTTTGCTGAGTATTGTGGACCTGGGATCGGATCTGGGCGGCGGTTATTCGGTAGTATACTACCCGGAAGGGGTCATATCGGCGGAACAGTACGAGGGGAAAGTAGCGCAGTACGAAGAGCTGAAGGGTACAGAAGATGAGATTTCGGATCCTTCCGGGGAATATGTGGCGCATGGCGGAGTATATCTTTCGCAGGAGATCTTGGAAGGAGAAGAGATTTCGGAAACTTTTCTTGCGGAATTTGACAGCGCTTACGCAGCGGTAAGATCCCGTTTTGAAGGGAAGAATTTTACGGAATATTCGGTGAAACTGCAGGACGATTATACGATCGTCGTAAATATTCCGGATGTTTCGGAAAAGGAATCCGTATCCACACTGTTCAACTCCTTCTCTTATAGCGGTAGTCTGCTGTTTACGGACGATGCCGGACATGAAATGGCAGGTACTTCGGAAAACATCAAGAGTGCCGGCGTAGTCGGTTCCGGCGACAGCGGCTATGCGATCGTGATCAACTTTACGAAAGCGGGCAGAGCGGCGTTCAGTGAAATGACGGGTGCGATGGTCAATTCTTCATCGGACAGTTCAAGTTCTTCGAGCGCTACGATGTATATCCGTGTCGGAGATAATGATCTCGTAGCGAACGGAATATCCGTTACTTCGCAATTGGATCAGGATGCGATCTATATCAGCGGCTCGTATTCTACGCGTGAATCGGCGGAAACTGTAGCCTGCATGATCAATTCGGTTCTGAATGAAGATGCGATCTTTACTCGGCCTCTGACGGTTGGCGAGATTTATTCTTACGGACCTACCATGGGTGAAAATGCGGCGCTGATCATGGCATGCGTGGTCGGGGTTGCGATTTTGGCGATGATCGTTGTCTCGCTTGTGCGGTACAAAGGAATGGGACTGGCGCACGTGTTCGGGTTCCTGACATATGCTCTTGCGTTGATTCTTTGCATCTCACTGATCGACGGGATCATTGTAAATATAGCGGGGCTGCTTGCGATCGTGCTTTCGGCGGCAGTCATGTGCGCTTTCAACTTTTATGCATTCCGGAATATCCGCGAAGAGTTCAATACAGGCAAAACGCTGACGGCGGCGATCAAATCGGGTTACAGGAAGAGTCTGGCGCTGACGATTGACGCACATATTGTTTTGTTCCTTGCGTCGCTTGTGATTTATCTGATCGCGCTGGGTGCGGCACAGTATATGGCTCTTATCTTTATGCTCGGTACGGTTTTGTCTGCGGCATGCACACTGGCGGTTACGCGTTTCTATTTTTATATGTTCCTTGCTCAGCCGAAAAATAAAATAGCGTTCTGCAATTTCAAACGGGAGGAAACGGAAGATGAGTAAGTTGCTTTCCAAAAAAGGTCTGTTTCTTTGCATGGCGATCGCTCTTGCCGTCATCATTGCGGGCGCATTTATTGTCGGTTTTGTCGGATTCAATGCCGATTCGACGCAGAAGAATTTTACAACGGTAGAGATTTCGGATTTTGCATATTCGTCGCACGATGAAACGGTGCAGAAAGAATTGTATGATTTCTGCAAAAACGAAATCGGCAGCAAATATACGGTGAATGATTATACGCTTCTGGAAGGTCAGACAGGCGGTGCGGTTCTCCAGTTTGTGGTAAGCGGTACGCCGGACGCGGCTTTCTGTGCTTCGCTCAAGGATGCGATCGTTGCAAAAAATATAGAAGGCGTCAGCAGTGAGCTTGTTACGGTATCTTCCCATGTTCTGGAAAATGCCCCTTATTATAATTATATCTGGCGCACGGCAGTGGCGGCGGCAGTGGTTGCAGTGATCCTGTTTGCTTATGTCGCGATCCGTTTCCGTTTGGGAATGGGCGTCGCTACGCTGATCGCAGCGGTTCACGACGTATTGGTCATGCTGGCACTGACAGCTATCTTCCGTATCCCTTCGGGTGTGGCGCTTGCAGGTGTTGCGGCATTTGGCTTGCTGTTGTCCGCAGTTGTAAACATGTTTGTGTTCGGCAGAATGCGCCGTGATTTCCGTACGGAAGAGTACAAGAATAAATCGGTCAAGGAAGCAGTTGCACAGTCGTTGAATAATTCCAAGGGACTGGTGTTGGGACTTTCGATCGTGTTGGCAGTCGTTATAATCGTGCTGGGCGTTATCGGCGCGATCATCGGAACAGATCTGACTTTCCTGGCGATTGCGGCTCTGATCAGTGTCCTGGTGTCTGCTTATTCGTCCTTGCTTCTTGCTCCCTCGCTGTACGCGCTGATCAAAGAAAAATCGGATGCGGTACGCGCAGAGAAAGCAAAATATAATTATTCTTCAGATAAGAAGAAAGATAAATCGGCAAAAGCCGTCGAGCCTGCCGGTGAAACTCGCTGATAAGAATTTTCAAAAGTGGGCGGACGACCATCCGCCCACTTTTTTCACAAAAATCGGAAAAGATTGGTATTTTCGGAAGTTAGGGTGAGAACTTTTTAGCTGACAAAAGTTTTCGGCAAAACTCTCAAACCCGGCATCATTGGCAGGAAAACCGGTTTTTAGTTGCGAATGCGGAAAATTTGTATGGTTTGTACAGGTTATTAAATGTTTGGCAGCCGGCAGACGGAAAAACTCGGCGAAGGGGTATCAGTTATGAAAAAAATTATAGCGGAATATACGTTTTCAGCCGAAGAGCGTTTGCGTGTGAAAGCATTGGCAAAGTGTTGCGGCCTGCATGAAGTTACGGCGTCGATCTTGTATTCGCGCGGTGTGGACACACCGGAAAAAGCAGAGCGTTTTTTGCATCCGTCCAGGAAAAATCTTCTTTCTCCTTTTTTGATGCGCGGAATGCGTGAATTGAAAGAAGAGATCGATCGCGTGAAGTCGGAAGGAAAGCTGGTCGTTGTGTACGGGGATTACGATGCGGACGGGATCGGAGCCGCATCCATTTTGACGTCGGCATTGCGCGCCTACGGGGTGCATTGTATGGCGCATATACCGGAACGCTCGGAGGGGTACGGAATGACTGTGCCCGCGCTGGAAAAACTGATTTCGGAAAACGGACCCGCACTGATTGTAACGGTAGACTGCGGTATTTCCAATCGTGAATGCGTGGAATACATCAAGTCGCGCGGTGTAAAAGTGGTTGTAACCGATCACCATGAATTGCCGGATAAACTACCCGATTGTACGATCGTGAATCCGAAGCTGGCGGACGATTATCCGTACGACAATCTGTGCGGCGCGGGAGTTGCCTTTAAAATTGCGTGTGCGTTGCTGGGTGAGCGCGCCTACGATCTTATGGACCTTGCGGCAATTTCTACGGTAGCGGACAGCGTGCCGCTGACGGGAGAGAACAGGGATATCGTCTACGAAGGGCTGAAACTTATCAATCGTCGTCCGAGGGCGGCGATCAGAAATTTACTTTCGGGAAGAAAGGATGAAACGACGGCGCAGACGCTGGCGTTTACGATCGCCCCGCGCGTAAATGCTGCGGGCCGCATGGGTGATGCGAATTGTGCTTTACGCTTATTTACGGCGGAAAGCGCGGAGGAAGTCTATGATCTGAGCTGTCGGCTGAACGAATACAATCTGGAGCGGCAACAGCTTTGCGATGAAGTATACAGGAGCGCGAAAGAGCAGATCCGTAAGCAAGGTGCGTACGGGAATGTGATCATGCTCTGCGACGAGAGTTGGAGTGCAGGGCTGATCGGGATCGTGGCAGCCAGGATTTCGGAAGAATTCAACCGTCCGGCGATCCTGTTTGTGAAAAACGGGGACTGCCTGAAAGGTTCGGCGCGGACGATCGAGAACGTGAACATTTACGAAGCGCTGAAGGCATGTTCGGAGCACATCAAGGAATTCGGCGGTCATGCGCAGGCGGCAGGGGTGAATATCCGTGCGGAAGAGTTTGAGTCCTTGAAGCAGGCTTTGGACGAATATATCGGTAAAACTTATACGAAGGAAGATTTTATTCCGTCGGTAGCGGTTTGCGAGGAGGAGGGACTGGTATTCGATCTTGCGTTTGCGCAGGAGTTGGAACGGCTGGAGCCGTTCGGGGTCGGAAACAAGCGTCCGCTGTTTAAATTGGAAACGGAAAAAACAGCGGCACGGCGCCTGAAAGACGGTTCTCCCCATATAAGTATTCGAGCAGACGGGTTAGATCTTGTATGGTTCGGCGGAGAGAGCGCTTTGCCTCTTCTCGGGTCTGATATATGCAAAACATTGGTGTTTGAATGCGGCATTTCGCGTTTTAAGGGGAAAGAGAGCGTACGCGGGCTTGTAAAAGAAATGCTTTGCGGAACGGCAGGCGGAGAGAGTACGGAACTGTATAAATTCCGCAACAATCTTTTGAGGCTTACGCAGCCGGAAGTATCCGTTACGGCACAAAAGGAATCTTCTGAGCAGATCTGCGCGAGGATCAGTGCGGCGCGGAATTCGTGCAACTACGGGCTTTTACTGGTATGTTCGGAGAAAGTTCCGTTGCAATTTGCGCAAGCTGTGGAAGGGCTGGAAACAGATCTGTTTCACCTGAGCTCACAAAATATCGGCAATGCCGTGTTGATTTCGCCCGCGGCAGATGTTGCGGTTTCGCTGTATCGGGACGTAATTTTTCTGGATAATCCTGCAGATTTTCATCTGAAAGAGCTTGCGGGCAAAAAAATTGTTGTCAATCGCGAAATTTGCGGTTATAATGATATTGCGCAGCTGGAGACGTCGCGCGCGGTGATGAGCGAGATATACAGGGGTTTAAAAAGCGGCACGGAATGCGAAGACAGTGTGGATTTTGCATTGGCTTCGGGACTTGCTTTCCCGCATACGCAGATCATCTTTGCGCTGGAAGTATTTTTGGAACTGGGCTTTTTCCTTTTTGAGCGCGGACGACTGGTTGCGGTACACGGGAAAAAGTCTGATCTTAAACTATCGAAATTGTATTGCGCGGTATGCGCATTGAAGGAAGGTTCATGAACACTGTTTTGCAGATGATTTATGACAACTACACAGGTGCCGATCGGGAAATGCTGATCCGAGCGTACCATTATGCGGAACAGGCGCATTCGGGGCAGAAGCGTGCGTCGGGGGAGGCATATTTTATTCATCCCTGTGCGGTTGCGCAGATATTGATTGAATTGGGCCTGGACAGCGCAACGGTTGCCGCCGCCTTTTTGCACGATGTGATCGAAGACACGCCCGTAACGGAAGAGGATATCCGCACGAATTTCGGGGATGAGGTTTTGGAACTCGTTTCGGGAGTTACGAAGCTGGATAAGATCGTATTCAAGTCGCGCGAAGAGGAAGAGGCGGAGAATTTCCGCAAAATCTTTGTGGCGATGGCGAAGGATATCCGGGTCATCATCATTAAACTTGCGGATCGTCTGCACAATATGCGTTCTTTAAATTTCCTGTCCAAAGAGCGCCAGATCAAAATGGCGCAGGAAACGCTGGATATTTATACGCCGCTTGCAGGTAGATTGGGTATTTCCCAGATCAAGTGTGAGTTGGAAGATCTGTGTCTGAAGTATTTGGAACCCGAAGCGTATGAATTTTTGGTGGAAAATATCCATCAAAAATTATATGAGCGCCATAATTTTGTGGATTATGTCGTAAAAGAGATCAAGAACATCTTGGATGAAAGCAAGATCGAAGGGGAAGTATTCGGGCGGCCCAAGCATTTTTATTCCATCTATAAAAAGATGAAGACGCAGAACAAGACGCTGGATCAGATCTACGATCTGACGGCGGTGCGCGTCATTGTGGGGACGGTGGACGAATGCTATGAAGTATTCGGGAAAATTCATAAGCGCTGGAAACCGATTCCGGGCAGGATCAAAGATTATATAGCTACGCCGAAAGCGAATATGTATCAGTCTCTGCACACGACGGTCGTAACCAATTTCGGACAGCCTTTCGAGATACAGATCCGCACGTTTGAAATGCACCGTACGGCTGAATTCGGTATCGCGGCGCACTGGAAATACAAAGAAAAGAAAACAGAAGATTCGACGTTTACCGAGCGGCTTTCCTGGATCCGCGAAGTTTTGGATTGGGAAGGCGGGCTGAAAGATTCCAAGGACTTCATGCAGTCTCTGAAAACGGAGCTGTATTCCAACGAGCTTTTGGTATTTACGCCGAAAGGGAAAGTGATCTCTTTGCCCAAGGACGCGACGCCCATCGATTTTGCGTATGCGATCCACAGCGAGATCGGCAACCGTTGCGTGGGGGCAAGAGTAAATTCCAAGATCGTGCCTTTAAACTCGACGTTGCAGACGGGCGACGTCGTGGAGATCATTACCTCTTCCAACTCCAAGGGGCCTTCGTGGGATTGGCTGAAGATCGTCAAGTCGTCGAGTGCGCGCGCGAAGATCAAGCAGTTCTTCAAGCGCGAAATGAAGGAAGAGAACATCAAGATCGGCAAGAGTATGCTGGAAGCGGAGGCAAAACACCGCGGTTACAATTTGGCGGATATTTTAACGGAAGAGAGTTTTGCAAAAGTTTCCGAAAAGTTTTCGTTTTTCTCGCAGGATGAAATGTTTGCATCGGTGGGATACGGTGCGATCACCGTCAACCAGGTTCTTTTCAAGCTGATCGATTATTATAAAAAAGAAATTCCGAAGAAACCGGTATATCACGGCGTCAATGCGAACAGCGATTCGGGCGGCGTCATCGTGAAGGGAATGAGCGGCTTGCTGACGCGTTTTGCGGGGTGTTGCAATCCTGTTCCGGGCGATGAGATCGTGGGGTTTGTGTCGCGCGGCAGGGGCGTCGTCATTCACCGTGCGGATTGCCCGAACATCAAAAACCTGGAAAACGAAGAAGGGCGCATTTTGCCTGCGGAATGGGCGGACACGAACGGCGGCAGATTTGTGGCAGGCATCGTGATCAAAGCGAAGGATCAGGGCGTGGCACTTTCGGTGCTGACGAATGTAGTCAGTGATATGCGCCTGATGATCACGGGTGTCAACTCAAGGTTTGACAAAAACAAGGATGCCGTGATCGAAGCAAATATACGCCTGAACGGAAAAGAAGAGATCGATCTTCTGATCAAAAAGATCCAGGCAGACGATCGTATCACGGAAGTTTTCCGTACGGCAACCAAATAAAAAGCGGAGGGAGATATGACTATCTACACAGTGCCTTCGGGCGTATTGCATGCAAATTGTTATCTTTTGACGCAGGACGGCAAGACGGCGGTGCTGATCGACTGCGGCGGCACGGAAGCGCTGAATTTTGCGGCGGAAAAAGGATTGAAAATCGAATATGTATTGCTGACGCACGGGCATTTCGATCATATCGGCGGCTGTGCGGCGACGCAGGCTTCGGGCGCGAAGATCGGATGCAGTAAAGATGAAGTAGCCGTGATCAACGGGGAGGAGAATCTTGCAAAGCGAATGGGCGTATCCGTAACTCCGTTTACAGTGGATTTTACTTTTAAGGACGGGGATTCTTTCGAATTGTGCGGCATTCCGTTTTTTGTGATCGCGACGCCGGGACATACGCCGGGCGGCGTGTGTTTTCTGAGCAAGGACTCGCTTTTTACGGGCGATACTTTATTTTTGGAAAGTGTCGGCAGGACAGATTTCCCGGGAGGAAGCACGAGCACGCTGATTTCGAGTGTGAAAAAGCTGTTCGCCCTTTCCGGCGACAAGACTGTTTACCCGGGACACGACGAAACGACGACATTGGAGCATGAGCGGAAGTTTAATCCGTATGCGCAGTAAGTTTTGCACGAAAAAACAGAAGACGTATGAAAGAAAATGTAACAAAACAGGAATGCAGCCTGGAAACGGATGCAGAGTTTCTGCGCGCAGAGATGATGGACGTCATGCGGCTTTTCGGTTCAAACGTTCCGAACGTAAGGCACACTTTTTCCGCGGACGGATACAAATTTAACAATACGATCCGGATCGGCGACAGAGAGTATCAGTTTAGCGAGACGCAGGAATACAGCGGCGAGATCGAATTCAAGCGGTATGCGCGGCGATTTGCGAAGCTTGCTCTTTACGAAGCACTGAAAGCGGAAACGGGCAGAAGTATGCCGTGGGGCGCATTGACGGGGATCCGTCCGACGAAACTTGCGTATGCGGAAGAGGAAGCGGGCAGAAATTTCGAACCGCTGTTTGAAAAATTCGGCGTGAGTCGGGAGAATATTCGGCTGGTGCGCGCGGTTTTAAAGTCGCAGAAAGGGATCTATTCGCGTGAAGAGGGAATCGCGGATTTATACATCGGAATTCCGTTCTGTCCTTCCAAATGCAATTATTGTTCGTTTATAACGGCGGATATCAACCGTACGGGGCAGTACCTGGACGGGTATCTGGACGCACTGGAAAAAGAAATTGCGGCATGCAGAGGTCTGTACCGCAAATTAAAGAGCGTATACATCGGCGGCGGAACGCCGCTCGTATTGCCTGCAAATGCTTTGAAACGGGTATTGGATGCGGCCGCTCCGTTTGCGGCGGAATGTTCGGAATACACAGTGGAAGCTGGGCGTCCGGATGTGTTTACGGATGAAAAACTTCAGGTTCTGAAAGATTACGGCGTAACGCGCATTTGCGTGAATCCGCAGAGTTTCAGCGACGCTACGCTGCAAAGGATCGGCAGGAATCACACCTCGGCGGATATTTACAGAGCCTTTGAAATGGCGAAGAAATTCGGCTTTGACGTGAATTGCGATCTGATCGCGGGACTTACGGGCGAAACGGTCGGGGAATTTTGCGAGAGCATTGACAAAGCCGTGGCGCTTTCTCCCGAAAATATCACGGTGCATACGCTGTGCCTGAAAAAGGGAGCGAAACTCAAGGAAGAAGAGTCGTACCTTTGTGTTGCCGGTATTTCGGAGATGATCTCTTATTCGCGTGAAAAACTGAGCGGCGCAGGGTATGAGCCGTATTACATGTACAGGCAGAAGTATATGGCGGGAAATTGTGAAAATACCGGCTGGACGAAACCGGGTAAGGCTTGCATTTACAATGTGGACGTGATGGAGGAGATCTCGGACAACATTGCCTGCGGCGCGAATGCGGTCGGGAAGAAGATTTATCCCGCGGAAGGAAGGATCGAGCGGATCGGAGCTCCGAAAGACATTCCGACGTATATACAAAAAATCGAGGCGATCATTGACGGCAAAAAGCTGTTTTTAAGTCAAGTTTAAGTACGGTTGCGATCCTTTTAGCTTTTAAAAATTGCAAATTTAAGAAAGGGAAGACTTGTGTTATTGCGGCACAAGTCTTTTTTATACAAAATAAACAGCTTCTGTAGAAGCATTTTATCGGTTTTTTTAAATGGGTATCTTGCAAATGTCCGATTCATTGTGAAAATTTTAAAAAGCGGCTTGACACTTTTAAAGGATTCAAGTAAAATTGTGATAAAGGAAAAAGAAAAGCCTGTACGGAAACCGTATTGGGATGCTTTGGGCCCCAATGAGAGCAGGGGATGGTCGAATGATTGCCGCTGCGGTAGGGCGGGAAACAGAAATTGAGAAAGGAAGGCTGAGTCTGTTCGGAAGGGCGAACGGCAAAAAAGCGCGGCGTTGCAATGTCGCGAAAATATGGGGAGGCAGAACGAGGGGCATTTGCCCTGTAGGAGAAAAACGGGGAAAGGAGGAACATGTGTATGACCACTTTTCAGGCGGATACAAAAAAGCGGACCTTACGGCAGTGGGTTGTAGGGTTGGCCGTGCTTTTGGCCGGGCTTGTGGTTGCGCATTTCGGGGTTACGCTTTTTCTGCTTTCCAATCTGGGATCAGATCCTTTTACTGTGTTTGTACAGGGAATTTCTTCACTGACGGGGCTGGGCATTGGGACTTGTCATGTGGGGATGCTGATCCTGTTGTTGATCATCATGTTAATTTTTACCCGTGGATATGTCAAACCGGGGTCTTTTGTCTGCGCCTTTTGCGGCGGTTGGATCATCGATTTTTTCTTATGGATTTTTTCGGGAAAGATCGGGGAAGAATCTCCGCTTTGGCTTCGGATCCTATGCATGGTCGCGGGGTGTATTATTTTGGCATTCGGCATGTCGATCGTGATCGCGAGCCGTTCGGGGACGGGGCCGAACGATCTCGTCGCCATGATACTTTCCGATAAGGTCGGAGCACGCATTCATCTGCAGTTCCGATGGGTCAGACTTTTGTGTGATGCGGTATTTGCCGGACTGGGCTGGGCACTGGGCGGCGTGATCGGCGCGGGTACGGTGGTTGCCGTTTTGCTGACGGGGCCGGTGGTACAGCTTTTTCTTCCGCTTTCTTCCCGGATTGCAAATGCCTGTATCCGAGACGGCGCAACAGGTTCCGATGCGAACGGAAAGAAAAATCAGACCGGTTCGCAGGAAGGTCCAAAAAGGGTGGAATGCGGTGCGGAAGATGTCCGGCAGGAAAATCCGGACGAGAAAAACAAGGACGAGACGGCAACATCCGATGAGGAAGTAGCCGAAAGGGAAGATTTACAAGCGGACCGTATCAAAGGTTTTTATCCGCCGCATTTTGCTGTCCGCATATAAAATTGTTTGCGATTGTGTTTTGATGAACGGAACAGGGATTTTTGCGTGCCGATTCAAAAGGACGGTACAGATATAAAGTTTAGAAAGGCACAAAGTAAAAGAATTGACGGGAATCGAAAATTATATTGCTGATTCAGTTTACAAACGCAGAAAAATGTGTTAAACTAATACCATGCGTAATTCAAGGGCGCGCGGTTCTCCTCGCCGTACTTTGATTTGCGTGAATAAAAGATTTCCAAGGAGTAAAACAATGGAAAAGGAAAAGAAAAATCAGATCATTGAAGAGTACAAACGGCATGACGGCGACACGGGTTCTTCGGAAGTGCAGATCGCGCTTTTGACGGAGCGTATCAACCATCTGAACGAGCATTTGCAGCAGCATCCGCACGACAATCACAGCCGTCGCGGTCTTTTGAAGATGGTCGGACAGCGCCGCGGACTGCTCGATTATATCAAGAGCAAAGATATTGAAAAGTACAGGGATATCGTTTCCCGTCTCGATTTGAGAAAATAAGCGAAAATAAGGGCGGAACGGATGTTCGGCCCTTTTATAAATTAGAATAGACTTGCCGCAGACAGAACTGCCGTTTGTATGGCAGGTAGAGGATAGAAAACAGTATCCGAAGGGGAGCGGCGCGGCCGCATTTTGTGCGGGAAATGCTGTAAAGAACGCGTAAGATCGGGGATCTTTCGCGGTGAGTATAGAGTCAAGGAGTATAGAATGAAGAACAATTACAGACAATTTGAAACAGAAGTGGGCGGAAGAAAAGTCATCGTAGAGACGGGCAAATATGCCGAGCAGGCGAACGGTTCGTGTGTAGTGCGTTGCGGCGATACGGTGGTGATGGTCAACGTAACCATGTCCGATTCGCCTCGGGAAGGAATGGATTTCTTTCCTTTGCAGGTAGATTTCGAAGAGAAAATGTATGCCGTGGGCAAGATCCCCGGCGGATTCAAAAAGCGTGAAGGAAGAACGAGCGATAAGGGGATCCTTACATCCCGTCTGATCGACCGTCCGATCCGTCCGCTGTTCCCGAAGGGATTGTTCAACGACGTCGTTGTGATCGCTACGGCGCTTTCGGTGGACACGAATATTCCTCCGGAACCGTTTGCGATGATGGGCAGCTCGATCGCGTTGAGCATTTCGGATATTCCCTGGGCAGGGCCTACGGGTTCGGTGCAGGTAGGATTGGTGGACGGACAGTATGTCATCAACCCGGACAATGCGCAGCGTGAAAAGAGCGTTTTAAGCCTCGGACTTTCGGGCACGAAAGACGCCATCATGATGGTGGAAGCGGGTGCGAAAGAGATTTCGGATGAAGAGATGGTGCAGGCTATCCTGTTCGGACATGAAGAGATCAAAAAACAGTGCGCTTTCATCGAAATGATCCAGAAAGAGATCGGCAAACCCAAGCGCGAGATGGAATTGTATCATGTTCCCGAAGACATCGATGCGGCAGTCCGTGCGTATGCGTCGGACATGCTGGACAAGGCTTTGGAAGAGTTTGACCGTCAGGCCCGCGAAGAAAAACAGAACGAAGTGGAAAAGGATGTTCTGGCGCATTTTGCGGATACGTATCCCGACAAAGCGCGCGAGATCAAGGACAGCCTCTATTATCTGACAAAAGAAAAGGTTCGTGCGAAGATTTTGGAAAAGGGCGTACGTCCCGACGGAAGGTCGCTCAAAGAGATTCGTCCGATCTGGTGCGAAACGGGTATTTTGCCGCGCGTGCACGGTTCGGCGGTGTTCACGAGAGGACAGACGCAGGTTCTTTCTACCTGCACGCTGGGCACTTTGAGCGAAGTACAGAAACTGGACGGTTTGGACGACGAAGTTTCCAAGCGCTATATGCATCAGTATAATTTCCCTGGATATTCGACGGGCGAAGCGAAGGGCCTCAAGAGCCCCGGCCGTCGCGAGATCGGGCACGGCGCACTGGCAGAACGTGCTCTGGAACCGGTCGTACCGAGTGCGGAAGAATTCCCGTATGCGATCCGTATGGTTTCGGATGTGCTCAGTTCCAACGGTTCTACGTCGCAGGCAAGTGTCTGCGGTTCGACGCTGGCGCTCATGGATGCCGGGGTTCCGATCAAAGCTCCTGTGGCAGGCTGCGCAATGGGACTGATCAAAGATACGAACAGCGATAAGGTAGCGATCCTTACGGATATTCAAGGTTTGGAAGATTTCCTGGGCGATATGGATTTTAAGGTTGCCGGTACGGAAAAGGGTATCACGGCGATCCAGATGGATATCAAGATCAAAGGGATCAGCGAAGACATTCTGCGCCGTGCGATCGCACAGGCGAACGAAGGACGTCAGTTCATTCTGCACAAGATGCTGGATGTCCTGCCTGCACCGCGCGCACAGCTTTCCAAGTATGCGCCGAAGATCCTGTCTTTCAACATTGATCCCGAAAAGATCCGTGAAGTGATCGGCAGCGGCGGTAAAGTGATCAATAAGATCATTGAAGAGACGGGCGTCAAGATCGATATCGATGACGACGGAAAAGTCTGCATTGCTACGTATGGCGAAAATATCGACAATGCGGAGCGTGCTAAGGCGATCATTCTCTCGATCGCGCGCGATCCGGAAGTCGGCGATATGTTTATCGGCTCGGTTGTCCGCATTCTTTCCAAAGTCGGAGCGTTTGTGGAACTCGCTCCCGGTAAAGACGGCATGATCCACATCTCCAAGATGAGCGAAAAACGCATCAATCAGGTGGAAGACGTGCTGAATATCGGCGATACCGTGAAAGTTGAGATCATCAAGATCGGTGAAAAGGGAATCGATCTGAAACTTCTCGAAAAAATGGAAGGCTGATTGAATTTTATAAAATTCTGCCGTCGACGCATTTGCGCCGGCGGCTTTGTTATTTTAAAATATTATCAATAATTGTATTGAATTTAAAAATTTTATTTGCGATTGCCGATACAATGGCCGCGGCGCTCAACAAATTTATGCGCCGCGGCTGCTTTTAGCAGGAATGGTCTGGATTTCTGCTATAGCGGCGCTGCTTTGGAAGAATAAACGGGCAAATTTACCCGTGTGCAAATACAGACTTTTGCGCAAAAAACCTCGCTTGCAAATTTAAAAGCAAGCGAGGGCAAAATCAGTCGCATTTTTAATATCGGACAGTCAAAAAAACTTTCATGGAAAGTAGGAATTGTTGGGCTTTTAGAAAGAGTGAAGACGGTTATTTTTTTCGGAAAACAGATTTCGGCTGTCCGCAAACCGGACAAGTCCAGGTGTCGGGAAGTTCTTC
>CASEWU010000209.1 GCA_949291725.1 uncultured Bacillota bacterium | reverse complement strand
GATTTGCGGAAGATACCGCTTAAAGCAGGGAAACAGCTCGTCCGGCTTTCGGCAAACGGCATGCAGGATGCTCTGTCTCTTGTAAAAAAATACCCGGACTGTTATATTGAATTGACCATGTATCTCAGCGAGCCGCTTTTGACGGCGCAGGTTCGGGAGTTGAAAGAGGCGAACGAGGGTATTTTGATTTTGTTTCCCAAGGTGCAGGGTAGCGGCGAGAGTGCGGATGTAATGTCGCTCAGACAGCTTCCCGCATCAGAACTGTTCAAAACATACTATAAGACGATATATTCGGAAGAACCGTCCGATGATCTGACCGAATTATTTCTATCTTTGACGGAGCATGCCGATGAAACCTAAGTTTTTAAGTTTTTGCGGGATCAACAGCTTTTCCAAAAAGGCTGAGATCGATTTTGAAAAATTGCTCTCCGGCGGAATCTTCGGGATATTCGGCGATACGGGAAGCGGGAAGACTACGATCCTGGATGCCATGATCTTTGCTCTGTACGGCCGTGTGGACAGGATCCGCGGCGGAAACGGAAATGAGATCATCAATTATAATTGCGATAAGGCTTGGGTTCTTTTTGATTTTGAAACCGAAACACATGACGGCCGCAAAGTCTATCGGATCGAGCGCGAGATCAAACGTAAAAATTCTGCGCAGTCGCTTACATTGTCTGAATTGAGCGGAAAGAGAATTATAGCGATCAGCGACGGTGTAAAAAACACAAACGCGAAAATCCAGGAGATCGTCGGCCTTTCTTTTGAAGATTTTAAAAAATGTATTGCCTTGCCGCAGGGTGAGTTTGCGCAGTTTGTAAAATCGGAGCGGGGCGACCGCTTGCGCCTGATTTCCAGGCTGTTCGGGCTGGAACGTTTTGGGGATATGCTGAATGCGCGCATTAAAGAAAAATATGCGGCCGTGAAATCACTTTGCGACAGCAAGGAAGGGGAGCTTCGCGGATATGCAGACGCGGATGAAGCCGTATTGAAACAGCTGAAAGAAGATGCAAAGCAGCTTGAAACACAAAAAAGCGAGTTGGATCTTGCCTATGCAAATTTCAAGGCAGACTATGAGAAGGTCAAGGCTGCGTATGAGCGGACAAATCAGCGGAATCAGCTTTCCAAGCAACTGGCGTTGCTTACGGCAAAGCGTGAGGAAATGGAAGACTTGGAAAATAAGGCGAAACAGATCCCAACGGCGCAGAGTATCGTCGATCTTCGCCGCCGCCTGAATCGCTCGGAAAAGGAAAAAGCCGATACATTGCAGGCGCAGGAGAGGGCGTCGGAGGATAAAAAAAATGCGCAACAGGCGTTGGATGAACTTGTCGCCTCGTTTGACGTCGATGCAAATAAAGCGGCGGAGGAAGAGATCAACGGAAAGCTGGGAAAAATTTCCTATGCGAAATCAGATGCGGAACTGCTGAAAGGTTATGCGCACCAAAGGGAATCCTTGCGGGAAGAATACCAGAAAGCGTTTATAAAACAGACTGCGGCAAAGAAAAAAGTACAGGAGCAGTCAGCTTTTCAGGAGAAAATTGCAGATCGGCTTCAAAAGCTGGGAAAACTAACGCCGGAGGCGTACCTTGCGGAGCGGTTGGACAGCGCTCTGCTGGCATCGGAATTCCGGTCAGCCAAAGAATATTTCGAGAAAAGCAGGAGCGATCTGCACCGCGATTTCTCGGGCGGAGAATTGTTTGAGCGGGTGGATGCCGAACTTGTAAAAAAGGCGGCGGAGTACTCGGCCAAGCTGGATTGTGAAAAGTCTTCGAATGCGGCAGAACTGCTCGAATCTTTTAAAAAATTGCAAAGGCAAAGGGAAGAGCTCTTGGCGGAGCAGAGCGCCCATGCCTTGGAAAAAGCCAAAGCGGAGAGTGAATCCGACGAGGCGGAAAAAGAGCTGGCACGCATTAAGTCGGACGGAGAAAAAATTGCGGATACGGTAAAAAAGCAGGAAGATAAGATCAAAAATGCGCTCGGAGTATCCGATGTTCCGGATTTTTCTGTACTGGAAAAGAATCTGCTCAGACAGAAAAAAGAGTTGTTGGATTCTCTTGATTTATACACGAAAAAATGCGAAGATTTAAAAAAGAAGATTCGGAATGACGAGCTGGAGGAAATGAGATGCCGTACAACGCTGGTACGCCTTGAAAGCGGGCTTACGGAAGATAACAGCAGATTACAGGAATTGCTGGCCACTTCCGGCTTTTCGGAAGAGGAGAAAGCGCAGAAACTGCTTGAGGAAATGCCGCAGGCGGAGCCGGTGCTCAGAAAAGTAGAGTTGTTTCGCAAAGAATTGCATGAAGTCCAGGCAAAACTGAACTTTTTGGGGGACGGCGATTCGGAAAATATATCGGATGAAGAGTTTCGAAAGAGCGAACAGCAAATGCTGTTTTTAGCACAGAAAAAAGAAGATGTAACAAAAAAATCTGCTGTGTACGCACAACAAGTGTCGAATATGGAAAGCCGAGTTCAGATACGCAAAAGGCTTGAAAAAGAGTTTAAAAGCGAAGAGGCGGAACTTTTTAAGATTACGCGCCTTCGCGATCTTGTCCGCGGCAATGCGTTTATGGAATTTGTGGCGAGCGAATATCTTTCGGATATTTCCGTGGCGGCATCCAAAACGCTTTTGCAGCTTACGGGCGGAAGGTATTTTGTCAGGTATAAATCGGGGTTTGTCATCATAGATAATCTTTGCGGCGGAGAAGAACGGAGCGTGAATACTCTTTCGGGCGGTGAAACTTTTTTGGTGTCGCTTTCCCTGGCGCTGGCGCTCAGTTCGGCGATATACGCAAAGTCGCTTCGTCCGATCGAATTTTTCTTTCTGGACGAAGGATTCGGCACGTTGGATGAAAAACTCATCGATACAGTGATGGACAGTCTGGAAAAATTACGAAACAGCAAATTTTCTATCGGATTGATCTCACATGTGGAAGAACTGAAACACAGGATCAATAATAAAATAACGGTAACGGGTGCAGCAGAGGGCGGCAGTTCGGAAATTCAGATCAGCTGCTGAGCAAGGGAGGTCATTTTGGCGAATAAAATTTTAACACCGATAACGCTCTGGAACGATTTCGATGATTCATTGCCTGTGAACGAAAAGATTCTCAGTGAGCAACAGGAAGAAAAATCTTTGTTTCGGAAAGTTCGTTTTTCGGGAAGATCTGTCAGCGGAACGCGCGTAGACATTTTTGCCGTGTTCGGTATGCCTTCGGATGCCGGCAATGTTCCGGCTTTGTTGATTTTGCCCGATTGCGATCATACTGCGGACTTGGACCTGATACGCAGGTTTGTCAAAAACGGATATGCGGTTCTTATGCCCGACTACCGCGGTAAATCGAATGCTTCGGAAGGGACGGAATATACCGTATATCCGGAAGAAATCGCATATGCCAATTACGAGCAGGCGGGCAGGCATATGGATTACGCAGAACCTTCGGCGGTCGAAACTTCTTGGTATGAATGGGTTGCGGTGGCACGTTACTGCGTACGATACCTTAGGACAATGTCAAAGATCTCCAAGATCGGAGTTATCGGTTTAAAAGCGGGCGGTGATATCGCCTGGCAGCTGGCGGCGACGAGCGACGAGCTTTCCTGTGCCATCCCGGTTTGCGCCGGAGGTTGGCGGGCGTATCGCGGGATCAACAAGTTCGGGGATACGGCAGGCGAGTTGAAGATG
>CASEWU010000208.1 GCA_949291725.1 uncultured Bacillota bacterium | reverse complement strand
TGATTTGTTCAACGTTTTTGCCCGAAAACAGGTATATTGCAAGAGGCAAAAAATGCAAGGCATTCGTCCGGAGATCCTTTCGTAAAGCAATTTTGATCCATCATGCACGCTTGCATCTTATTCAGATACACAAGGAAAAGACCGCGGTACGATACGACCTTCAAAAGATCGCGCACTGCGTATTCGAACGACGAAAGAACTCTCTCATCCCGTAACACGCGCACAAATATTTTATCTTTTGTTACAAGGACTTCCGAATCGGCGCCGAGCATGGGAGTATTTTTCAGAGAATTCCTGCGTACCAGTGCGGGAAATCCGAATACCGCCAACGGGACCGATCCCGCCGCCAGCACGCACATGACTATACCGAAAATCATATCATTGTCCGAAAAGCCCAAAAGCCACGCAAGGCACAGAAAAATGATCGGAACGGCCACGGCAAATCCGATCGTAAATTTGCGCGAATATTGGTCCGCCAGCACCGCTGTTTCCCTCGCGCCGATATGACACCTCGCCGCATACAACAGTTCTGTGTTTTCAGTGTTTTCAACCTTTTCAATGTTCTCAGCGTTCTCAGTGTTCTCTGCGTTTTCCGCGCTCTCCCCCGCAGAAGCCTCTCTTTCCTTAATGCGATCCCGCATAAGTTCGTTCAGCTCTTCCGTATTCTCCGTCTCAAAATTTTTCTCTTCCATGTCTTTCCCCCTTTTTTAAAATATTCACCGCCTGCGTTTCAAGCAGGCGGTGTAAAAGACCTTTCGGATCAGTTGATTTTATACGTAGTGCCCGAAGGCGTGTCGATCAACGTAACGCCCAGAGCGGAGAGTTCGCCGCGGATCCTGTCCGCCTCTGCGTAATTTTTGGCTTTTTTCGCCGCCGCACGCTCGGCAATGCGCTTTTCGATCTCTTCCGCAGAGATCCCCTGCGCCTGCTTCTCCTGTTTTTCTTCCGCTTTGAGAAGATCGAGCGACAGCACTTTATCAAAATCGGCAAGAAGCGCGCGCTTTGTTGCGCCGTTCAAATCTTTTGCCTTCACGACATCGTACACGCAGGTAACGGCAAGCGACGTATTCAGATCTGCGTCCATCGCGTCGCAGAACGCCTTTTTGTATTCGGAAAATTTCGCTTCATCCACCGCGCCTTCATCGGGAATCGCCAGAATGCGTTGTTTGAGTTTACGGTAGGCGTTCGCGGCATTATCGAACGAATCGTGCGAAAATACCAAGGCGTTGCGGTAATGCGACTGCATGCAGAAAAATCTGTATTCCATCGGAGAATACCCGTCTTCCTGCAATTTCTTTAAAGTCAGGAAACCGCCCGAGGATTTGCTCATCTTGCCGCCCGCCGTATTCAGATGCAGGACATGGAACCAGTGCTTGCACCATTCGTGCCCGAGATACGCTTCGCTCTGCGCGATCTCGTTCGTATGGTGCGGGAATACGTTGTCGATGCCGCCGCAATGGATGTCCACATACTCGCCCAGATATTTCATTGCGATGCAAGAACATTCGATATGCCAGCCGGGATATCCTACGCCCCACGGACTGTCCCACTTGAGTGCCTGGTCTTCAAACTTCGATTTCGTGAACCACAGCACAAAATCGTTCTTGTTGCGCTTGTTTTCGTCTTCGTCCACGCCCTCGCGCACGCCCACTTCCAGATCTTCTTCCTTGAAATTAAAGAATTTATGGTACTGCTCGACTTTGGACGTATCAAAATAGACATTCCCGCCCGCTTTGTACGCATAACCCTTTTTCATCAGTTCTTCGATCACGCGGATAAAGTCGTCCACGCATCCCGTGGCAGGCTGTACGACATCCGGACGCTTGATGTTCAGCAATGCACAATCGGCAAAAAATGCGTCCGTATAAAATTTTGCAAGTTCGCGCACCGTCTTATGTTCGCGCTTCGCCCCCAAAAGCATCTTGTCTTCCCCGCTGTCCGCGTCGTCCGACAAATGCCCGATGTCCGTTATATTCATCACGCGCGTTACGTCATAACCCACATACCGCAGATATTTTTCCAGCACGTCTTCCATCAGATACGTGCGCAGATTCCCGATATGCGCAAAATTATAGACCGTAGGCCCGCAGGTGTACATCTTCACTTTTCCCGCTTCGTGCGGAACAAATTCTTCCACCGTTCTTGTCAAGGTATTATACAGTTTCATGGCCTTCTCCGATTCTTTCCGTTTTTTTCATTATACCACGCTTTGCCCGATCACACAAGCAATGCGACGATCTTTTTACAGCGAAACCGCTTCCGCAATGGCACGGACGGTATCTTCCACCGTCTGGCCCTCGCAATCCACCGTTATTTCAGCGTATTTTTCATAGAGCGGCACCCGCTCCGCATACAGATCGGCGACCGTTTCGCCGGGACTGCGCATCACGACCCCGCGGCGAAATATATTTTTCAGCCGCTTTTCCAGCGTCTTTTCGCTCAGCTTTAAATACACGATCGTTCCGAGCTCTTTTAAATGCCGCATTGCTTTCTCTTCGTAAATGACCGATCCGCCCGTCGAGATCACGCAGTGCTCCGCCCAAAGCTCCGCATTGACGCGCTCTTCGATGCGCAAAAATTCTTCTGTCCCTTTCTTTGCGATGATATCGCAAAGAAGCGCCTTTTCGCTGTTCTGGATGAGAAGATCGCAGTCGATGAACCCGTACCCGATCGCCTTTGCCAAAAGCACGCCCGCCGTACTCTTGCCCGATGCCGGCATGCCGATCAAAACAATGTTTTTCATATCTTTCGCCCGACGCCCGCGGCGCCGCTCCTTCCAAGTATCGCGTTTATTCAAAGTATCCCGTTTATTATACGTTTTTTTTCGTAAAATGTCAATATTGTGCTGGTGTTTCCCGCCATTGTGTGGTAAACTGAATGACATGAAAGAAAATCGTTTCGGAAAAACGGAATACGATACGGCACGGAAGCTGCCCGACCTGCTTTTGCCCTGGTACGATGCCAACAAACGGATCCTGCCTTGGCGCGAAAACACAGACCCCTACAGAGTCTGGATCTCGGAGATCATGCTCCAGCAAACGCGCGTGGAAGCCGCCAAGGAACACTATGTTCGGTTTTTACGGGAGCTCCCGACCGTTCAAGATCTTGCCGACTGTCCCGAAGACCGTCTGCTTAAGCTTTGGGAAGGGCTCGGTTACTATTCCCGTGCGCGGAATCTGCAAAAAGCCGCCCGTCTGGTGGCGAAAAACGGATTCCCGTCCACCGCACAGGAATGGAGAAAACTGCCCGGCATCGGCGATTACACGGCGGGCGCAATCGCATCCATCGCTTTCGGACAGCCGGAACCCGCCGTGGACGGAAACGTCATACGCGTGCTTTCACGGCTTTTCGACGACGGGCGTACGCAGGATATTCTCAAGCGGGAATTTGCACTTCTTTTGAAAGATACCTATCCGCGAACAAGGTGCGGCGATTTTACGCAGAGCCTGATGGAATTGGGCGCGACGGTGTGTCTTCCCCTTTCTCCGCTGTGCCTTGCCTGTCCGCTCTTAAACCTTTGCAAGACAAAAAGCGATAAACTGCCGCTGCGGAAAGAAAAGGCGCCGCGACGAATTTATGAGAAAACGTTACTGCTTTTTCACGACAAAAATCACATTGCCGTCTGCAAACGCAGGGAAGGAGTTTTAAAAGGAACATACGGTTTTTTCAGCGTCGAAAGCAAACTTTCTTTAAAGGAAACGGAGAAATTTCTGCACGAATGCGGATTTGAAGCTTTTCAGATCGGAAAAGCCGCAACGCATAAACACGTCTTTTCTCATCTGGAATGGCATATGACGGCATATCCCGTCTTTTGCGAAGAGCTGACTTCAGATACAGCAAAAAACCTTTCAGATTCCGCCGCCCAGCACACGCCTTTTACCGACCTGGTCTTTGCCTCGAAACAGGATATCGAAAAAAATTATTCCCTTCCCTCCGCATTCCGCTGGGCACTGTCTTTGCTTACCGATACATGACCTTTCACTATAAAAAAAGAAATTTTTTAGAAAGTAACTTGCCTTTTCAACAAAACTGTTCTATACTGATGTAAGGCTTTATTTTGCAAATAATTTTTGACTGTTTGTCTGCCTTTCAGCATGGAACAGTTGCAAATATTGCCGAAATAAAATCAGGCGGACAGTAATGATGCCCTAACCGACGGGATACGCAAATTCTTATTCAGACGACACACAAAAAACTTTATTATCTAAGGGAGAATTCTATGGAAAAGATCTGGAGCAAAGAACTGCTCGGCGAAAAGAACATCAGCCTGGCATTCGTATACAAAGCGGAAAGCAAAAAGGAACTGTCGTTGAAACTGGCGGCCTCCAACGAATACCAGGTTTTCTGCAACGGGAAATTTACGGCCTACGGCCCCATGCGCAGTGCCCATCGCTATTCGCATGTGCGCACTTACAAATTAACGCCCGACGAGAGCGGCTGTGTCTGCGCCGCCGTCATCGTCTGCGGCGCGCAGATCAACTCGTTTGACCGCATCAACGAGCCGCCTTTTTTTGCGGCCGAACTCTTTTCCGACGAAAAAATCATAGCACGTTCTTCTGATTTTAAGGCTTATCGGCTTACCGACCGTCTGCAGAAAGTTCAGCGCTACAGTTTTCAGCGCACCTTTACGGAAAGCTACAAACTCACCGAAGACAGGGAAGCACTGCTCAAAGGCTGCGAATGCCCTTTTCCTGCGGTTTGCACGGAACAAACGGAGGGGAATACACTGTTATCTGACGGCGGTCTCTCCGAACCGGATTACCATTTCGTCGGCGGCGTTGCCATCGAATCAGGTTACGCCTTTACCGATCCCGAACGCAAAGTCATTCGCGACCGCTCGCTGACAGGTATCGGCTGCGCGCCCTCCTTTATGCGTTTTCCCTTGGAAGAGCTGGAAGAAATTCTTGTCGACGAAGCAGGCAAGATCGTTTGCCGCCCCGACGATCAGAAAACGGGCAGCAGACTGACCGACGGCAGATATATTGCGTATGATCTCGGGAAAAACACGTCCGGATTTTTCCGTTTTTCGGTTACCGTACATAGAAAAACGACGCTCTACCTTCTGTTCGACGAGATCGCAACTTTAAAAGACGGAGAAGGGCTTTTCATCGATATCACGCGCATGCAATGCTGCAATGCGGTCAAATACTGCCTGGAAAAAGGAAAATACGACCTGATCACTTTCGCCCCCTACACGGCAAGATTTGTGCGCGCCGTTGTACTTAGCGGCGAATCGGAAATCGAAAATTTCGGAATGACAACCTTTGAAAATCCGGACGATTCTTTCTCGTTTTCCTGCGACGATCCCGACCTGACAAAAGTCATCGAAGCCGCACGCGCCACATTCCGCCAGAACGCCGTAGACGTACTCACCGATTGCCCTTCCCGCGAGCGCGCGGGGTGGCTCTGCGACAGTTACTTTACTTCCCGCGCCGAAAAATTTCTGACGGGCGCCAACCGCGTGGAAAAAAACTTTTTGCAGGCGTATCTTTTGGCGCCCGATCTTTCCTATGCAAAAGGGATGCTGCCCATGTGTTATCCCTCCGATCATACGGACGGCGTTTACATACCCAACTGGGCCATGTGGTATATTGTGGAGCTGAAAGATTTTCTTGACCGCACGAACGATGGCAATTTTGTCGGACAATGCAAAGAAAAAGTCTATGGCGTCATACGCTTTCTCGACCGTTACCTCAACGAATACGGGCTTTTGGAAAATCTGGAAAACTGGATCTTCATCGAATGGAGCAAAGCCAATGAATTCGTGCACGGATTGAATTTCCCGAGCAACATGATGTATTCCCTCGCCCTTTCGTGCGCCGCGCGTCTGTACGATGACAAAAAATTGCTCGCCCGCGCCGATGAAATGATCCACACGATCCGTAAATTATCTTACAACGGCGAATTCTTTGTCGACCAGGCGATCCGCGATGATCAGAACAAACTTGTCCTGACAAACAACACGACAGAAACCTGTCAATATTACGCGTTCTGGACAGGCGTCGCCGACAAAAAACATTACCCTGACCTTTATAAAAAACTTCTTGTTCAATTTTCCAATCGCGATCCCCTGAAAGTTTACCCGAACGTCTATCCTTCCAACGCATTTATAGGAAGACTCCTCCGCATGGATTACTTTTTGCGCGAAAAAGAATACGAAACCGTCCTGCAGGAAGCAAAGACATACTACCTCCCGATGGCGGAACGCACCGGCACAC
>CASEWU010000207.1 GCA_949291725.1 uncultured Bacillota bacterium | reverse complement strand
GAACGGGGAATTTTAGAGAGCGGCGGGTTTGCTGAAAACGCCGTATTCCTTACCGCAGGAAAAACACCCGAGAGCGGCGGAGGCGAACGGGGAAAGACCCGAGTAGTTTCCGACGGGTAAGCCCGTTACAGCAGAGGTCTTTGGAAGAAGACAGGAGGCGTACGCCGCAGAAAAGCGGCGGCGTGAAATCAGGTGGCACCGCGAAACGACGCTTTACAGCCTTTCGCCCTGAAACGACAGGGCGAAAGGCTGTTTTTTTGTAAAATGAGCCGCAACGCCCGCCCGCGTCCATGAAATGACGCGGGCGGGCGTTGCATAAAAGAGTATGCGAGAGCCTGAAACGGGAATAGAATGAAGGGAAGGCAAACAAGCCGCCGCAACGTACGCGAAGGATGAATGCGGCGAAAAAATGAAAAAGATCCGTGCGGATTTTGGATTGCGGTGCGGATGTTGAGGGAGAAAACTATGTGTTCGATTTTTTGTTGTACGACAAGGGAAGTGGATCAGAAGGCGATGCTGGACGGGTTTTATCGCACGGTTTCGCGCGGGCCGGATATGAGCAGGGTCGAAAAAACGCCGTCGGGATTTATGGCGTTTCACAGGCTGGCGATCATGGGTCTGAATGCCGCGGGCATGCAGCCGTTTGCGATGGGGAAGGATAAACTGATCTGCAACGGAGAAATTTACGGATTCCGCCCGATGAAAAGGCATCTGGAAGAATTGGGATATTCGTTTTTATCGGACAGCGATTGTGAGATATTGCTGCCGATGTACCGCGAATATGGATTAAAGATGTTTTCCATGCTGGATGCGGAATTTGCGATGGTTTTGTACGACGGGGAAAAGAATGAATATATAGCAGCGCGCGACCCGATCGGGATCCGTCCGCTGTATTACGGCAGACTGGGCGGAGGTGAAATCGTGTTTGCGAGCGAACCGAAAAACCTCGTCGGATTTGTGAAAGGGGAGATCTGCCCGTTTCCGCCGGGACACTACTATTATAAAGGCAAATTCCATCGTTATTGCGACATTGCCGAGAGCAAAGAATATTTGCCGGACGATCTGGATACGATTTGCCGCAATATCCGCATCAAGCTGACCGAGGGCGTGCGCAAACGTTTGGATTCGGATGCGCCGGTGGGTTTTTTACTTTCGGGCGGGCTGGATTCTTCGCTGGTCTGCGCGATCGGAACGCGGATCCTGAACCGTCCCATCAAAACGTTTGCGATCGGGATGGATAAAGACGCGATCGACCTCAAATATGCGCGGGAAGCGGCGCAATACATCGGGAGCATACACCGGGAGATCTTTATGACAAGGGAAGAGGTGCTTTCTTCTTTGGAGAGGGTCGTAGAATTGCTCGGCACGTTTGACATAACGACGATCCGCGCGTCGATGGGGATGTACCTTCTCTGTAAAAAGATCCATGAGATCTCGGATGTGCGTGTTCTTTTGACGGGTGAAATTTCGGACGAATTGTTCGGTTACAAATATACGGATTTCGCACCGGATGCGCAGGCATTCCAGAAAGAATCGCAAAAGCGCGTGCGCGAATTGCACATGTTCGACGTATTGCGCGCCGATCGCTGTATTTCGGTAAACTCGATGGAAGCGCGCGTTCCGTTCGGCGATCTGGATTTTGTGAAATATGTCATGCACGTTTCGCCCGAATGGAAGCTTAACCGTTACGGAAAAGGGAAATATCTGCTCCGAAAAGCGTTCGAGGGCGATTATCTGCCCGATACGATACTCTGGCGCGAAAAAGCGGCGTTTTCGGACGCGGTGGGACATTCGATGGTGGACGATCTGAAGGAATACGCGGAAACAAAATACGGCAGCGACTGGAAAAAGATCGCGGAAAAATACGCATACCATGCAAAGCCTTTCACGAAAGAGAGCCTGCTGTATCGGGAAATTTTTGAAAAATATTATCCCGGTCAGGCAGGAATGGTGAAAGATTTCTGGATGCCCAACAAACATTGGAAAGGCTGCAACGTGAAAGACCCGTCTGCGCGCGTACTTTCCAACTATGGCGAAAGCGGAAAATAAACGAGATGAGATATGCAAGCAGAGAGTGCGGTATTCCGTACCCTCTGCTTGCGTTTTTTGGGAAAACATGCTAAAATATTGGTATGAATAAACCCGATTATAACAAACGGATGCTGGAAATATGCGAAAATGCAGGAAAGGGGAAAAGGCTTTTGCTGCACAGCTGCTGCGGCCCCTGTTCTTCGCGGTGCATCGAAACGCTGAAAGAATATTTTTCGGTTACCGTATTGTTCTACAATCCGAATATCACGGATTCGGCTGAATACGAAAAGCGCAAGAGCGAGCAGATCCGCTTTTTAAAGGAAACGGGCTGGGCGTCTTTCCTCGATTGTGCGTACGATCCGCAGGAATTTTTCTCGGCGGCAAAGGGATTGGAAGAGGAGCCCGAAGGCGGCGCAAGATGTTATGCTTGCTATAAGCTGCGTTTGGATTTTACCGCTCGTATTGCGCGTGAACAGGGCTTTGATTATTTTTGTTCCACTCTGTCTGTGAGTCCTCATAAAAATTCCGCGTGGCTCAACGCCATCGGGGAAGAATTGCAGGAAAAGTACGGCGTAGCCTGGCTGTATTCCGATTTTAAAAAGCAGAACGGGTACCTCCGTTCCGTTCAGCTCGCCAATGAGTACGGATTATACCGCCAAAATTACTGCGGCTGTATCTTTTCCGACTGGACAAAACAACGAACCTGAGTTGTTTATAAAATCTTTATTTTAAAAGCAGACGTCATTCCCGCACAAAAATTTGTGCGGGAATATTTTTTTCGTAAAGACGTGCGGGGCGGAACTAATTCGCTGAGAAAACACTTCTAACTCTTTGTTTTTTTAAAGGGGAAATGGAAAAAAATACTTTCGGCAGGCTTTGCACAGGTGTTTAAAAAAAGCGGGGGTGCGGCGTCCCTCCAATATATTTGAGGGACGCCGCACTGTTCAAAAAAATAAGTTGCGGCAGGGGGCAGTCGGCGCGGAAAAATTCCGTTCCGACTGCCCCCTTTATAAAAATAAGTCTTTGCTTTGACTGAAATAGGCGGCAAAAAGCGATACTGCTGGGTAATGACTTTTTTCCGGTAAAAAAATTATTTTTATGTTTTTCAAAAAAATAATAAAAAACTGCAAAAATAATTGACGAAACGGATTTGCTGCGCTATAATAAATGCAACTAAAATAGTTGCAATTAAAGATCGGCGGGAGAGCGAGACAAAAGGAGGTTACGAAAATGAGACTTTCATCGAAATCGCAATATGGGCTGAAGGCATGTTTTTTACTGGCGCAGAATTATCCGAACAGGTGTGTGAGTGCGTCGGCGTTGGAAAAGGAGATAGCGGTATCGAGCAAATATATTGAAAAGATCATGCGCATGCTGGCAAGAAAAGGGATCGTGGCGGCGGAGCGTGGCGTATCGGGTGGTTATAAACTGACGCGGGCGCCGCAGGAGATCACGATCGGGGATATTGCGCGGGCTTTGGAAGACAACATGGAAATAGCGGACTGCATCACGTCGACGTGTCAAAAGTGTGCGACGGGGGCTGTATGGCGCAAATTGTATGCGGGGATCAACGAAGTGCTGGATTCGATGACATTGCAGTCGATGCTGGATGATCACAGTGAAGTGGGGGTCTGCAAGTGCAATACGGCGGATCATGCACACAGCTGTCAATGCGAAACGGATCACGCGCACGCTTGTCAATGCCAGGCGGCGGTATAAAGACGAAAGAAATCAGAAAGTACAGACAACGGCTTTGCAAAAGGAGAAAACGGGCAATGGAACACATATATTTTGATCATGCGGCAACGACGCCTGTGGACGGGCGCGTGCTGGAGAAGATGCTGCCGTATTTTACGGAGAAATTCGGAAATCCGAATTCACAGCATTGGTTTGGAAGAGAGACGGTCGCCGCGGTGGATGAAGCGCGGGACACGATCGCGAAACTGATCGGAGCGAAGCCTGCGGAGATCTATTTTACCTCGGGCGGTACGGAAGCGGACAACTGGGCGCTGCGCGGCGCGGCGCACGCGTACAAAGACCGCGGCAGGCATCTGATCGTGAGTGCGGTGGAGCATCCTGCCATGATCGCCACGGCGAAAGAACTTATCAAGGAAGGGTTTGACGTAACGTTTGCGGAAGTGGACGAATACGGAAAGGTGG
>CASEWU010000206.1 GCA_949291725.1 uncultured Bacillota bacterium | reverse complement strand
CGAGAGACCCGTTGACGGGTAGCAAGTAACCAATGCATGGCTGGCAGGCCAACTAAAAAACGCATTTGCGTTAAGCCAGTGAACAAGGGCTATGCCCGAAAAATAAAAACCACGTGCTACGCACGTGGATGATTATTATGGCAAGATGGTGCCCTGTAAAAAATATTTTTGAAAAAGTGGCGTCAAACAGTTTCGAAAAACGTCGGTTTATGGTATACTGTAGATAAGATCAAAACGCGAAAAGAGCGTTGCGGAATGTTTTGCACGGAAGCAGAGGAAAGCCATATGTTGAGAGATCCGAATGGAAAAATCGCAACCGATTGTGGTTTGCGTACACAGGAGCCGACAAAAGGGATAAGTGCCGGCGCAGTGTACCTGTCCGCAGTGCAAGAGAGAACTCTACCTCAAACGAAACCGTAAGGCAGGTTGGCGACCGGTGTTAGTGTATACACCGTTTTCCTCCTGTCTTTTACTTTTTCAGACGGGAATAAAGAAAGAATTGCGAAAGAGCAGGATGATCAGATAAATATTCAGTACGGAAAGGACGGGCAGGAGGATCATCAGCAGGACGTTGTCGGTTTTGAATTTGAGAATAAAGAGAGCGGCGTAAGCGGCGATGGCGCCGCCGAGAAAACCGGCGATGAGCAGTTTTGAATTTTTGTTAGGTGAATGTGCGCCGCGTTCTTCATAAATCTTTTTCTGGTTCTTTACGAGCATGAAGGCGTAGATATTGACTGCTAAAAGGTAAGCGCCGAATAAGATATACAGTAAAAACATGATAAACTCCTTGCAGAGAGTATGTGCAGGGTTATCGGCTTTTAATCGAAAAAAATTTTGCGGCAAGGCCGCAGGAGGTTGGAATATGGCAAAGGTTGCGATCATAATGGGCAGCAAGTCGGATTTTCCGGTGGTAAAACCGGCGGTTGCGGTTCTGAAGAAGTTTGGTGTAGAGACAGAAGTTCGTGTGATTTCGGCACATCGTACTCCTGATGAAGCGCATCGGTTTGCGAAGGATGCGGAGAAGAACGGCATAGAAGCGATTATCTGTGCGGCAGGGAAAGCGGCGCATTTGGGCGGAGTCATGGCGGCATACACTGTGCTGCCTGTGATCGGGCTTCCTGTCAAAACGGATATGATGGGCGGTTTGGACAGTCTGCTTTCGATCGTGCAGATGCCTTCGGGGATCCCCGTGGCGACGGTAGGTGTCAACGGCGGTGAAAACGCAGGACTTTTGGCGCTGCAGATCTTGGGTGTGAAGTATCCGGAAATAGCGGAGCAGCTGAAACAATTCAAAAAGTCGATGGCGGAAAAGATCGAGGCGGACGATGCCGCTTTGCAGGAAGAATTAAAGGCGCTTTAAGCAGAGAAAAAGCGAAATTAAATAGTTAAAATTATCTGGAGGATAAATAGATATGAAAAAACTTGAACAGCTGTATGAAGGAAAAGCGAAGAAGGTTTTTGCGACGGACGATCCGGACGTTGTGATTGTCGATTATAAAGATGACGCGACTGCGTTCAACGGACTGAAGAAGGGAACGATCGCAGGGAAAGGTGTGATCAATAATAAAATGAGCAACATGATGTTCCGCATCATGGAGCAGCACGGAATTCCGACGCACTATGTGGAAGAGCTTTCCGATCGTGAGACGGCGGTGAAGAAAGTCAAGATCGTACCGCTGGAAGTGATCATCCGCAATACGGCGGCGGGCAGTTTTTCCAAGCGTTACGGTGTGCCGGAAGGAACCAAGCTTCCTGTAACGGTTTTGGAATTCAGCTATAAGAACGATGAACTGGGCGATCCTCTGATCAATGATTCGCAGGCGCTTGCGATGGAACTTGCAACGCCGGAAGAGATCCAGACGATCAAGAACATGGCGCTGAAGGTCAATGAAGTGATGAAAGAGTTTTTCAAAACTTTGAACATCAACCTGATCGATTTCAAGCTGGAGTTCGGTCGCTTTAAGGGTCAGATCATTCTGGCGGATGAGATTTCTCCGGATACCTGCCGTTTCTGGGATATGACAACGGGAGAGAAGCTGGACAAAGATCGTTTCAGAAGAGACATGGGCGGGGTAGAAGATGCGTACAAAGAAGTATTTGCCCGCCTGACCAAAAAGTAAGACGGAGAAGAGAAGAATGTATCTTCGGGACGGAAAACTGCCGTTTGACGGTATGCATGAAGAATGCGGTGTGTTTGGCGTTTACAGTACGGAGACGCGGGATGTGGCGCATACTGTTTATTACGGCTTGTACGCATTGCAGCATCGCGGTCAGGAATCGAGCGGGATTGCGGTTGCGTACGCGGATAAAATTCGGTATTTCAAGGGAATGGGACTGGTTCCCGAAGTATTTGCAAACGGGAATCTGGACACATTGCCTGAGGGCGATATAGCCATCGGGCACGTGCGGTATTCCACGACGGGAGCGAGTTCCCTTTTAAATGCCCAGCCGATTGTTTTTACGGGCAAATGCGGAAGAATGGCGCTGGCGCATAACGGAAACCTGACGAATACAAAGCAGCTTCGCGAGGAGCTGATCCGCGGCGATGCGGTATTTCAGACGAGCATTGATTCGGAAGTCATGGCGCTTCTGATCAACAAATACAGTAACGGAGACATCGTCAAGGGTGTTCTGGAAGCGGGGAAGCGCTTTAAAGGCTCATTTTCGCTTGTGGTGATGACATCGGACAAGCTGATCGCGGTGCGTGATCCTTACGGGATTCGTCCGCTGGTGTTGGGCAAGAGCCTGGACGATGTGATCGTGGCGAGCGAAACGTGTGCGATCGATGCAGTCGGCGGTACTGTATTGCGGGATGTAAAGCCGGGTGAAGTACTGGTTGTCGATTCGAGCGGAATGCATTCCTATTTTCTGGAACGTGAAAAACATACGGCAGCATGCATATTCGAGTATGTGTATTTTGCGCGGCCGGACAGCATTATAGACGGGTGCAGCGTATACGAAGCGCGTAAGGAAGCGGGAAAGATTCTGGCAAGACATTATCCGATCAAGGCGGATATCGTAAGCGGCGTGCCGGATTCGGCGGTCGTGGCGGCGCGTGGCTATTCGGAGGTTTCCGGTGTGCCGTACGTGGAGGCTTTGGCCAAGAACCGTTATGTGGGGCGCACGTTTATTCAGCCGGATCAGAGCATGCGCGAGAATTCGGTGAGCGTTAAAATGAACGCTTTGCGAGCGAATATCAGCGGAAAGAAGCTGATCATTATCGACGATTCGATCGTTCGCGGAACGACGAGCCGCAAGATCGTGAAGATGCTGCGGGACGCCGGAGCGAAAGAAGTACATATGATGATCTGTTCGCCTGTGGTGAAGCATCCCTGTTATTTGGGGATCGATATGCAGTCGTATTCGCAGCTTGTAGGGGCGAATAAGAGCGTGGAAGAGATCTGCGAGTATATAGGAGCGGATTCCCTGCATTATCTGACGGTGGAAGAATTGAAAGAGACTTGCCGTACGGCAAACCTGGATTTCTGTACGGGATGTTTTGATGCAGGATATCCTTATCCGATGCATGATTACGAAGCGGATAAACACAAATTTGAATGATAATTAAGGAGAGAGGTTATGGCTATATCCTATAAGGACAGCGGAGTAGACGTTGAGCGGGGTTATAAAGCGGTAGAACTGATGAAGAAACACGTTCAGACGACGTTCAACGGGAACGTACTGGGCGACATCGGGTCTTTCGGTGGGTTTTATTCGATTGCGGGCGAGAAGATGAGTGAACCGGTTTTGGTTGCCGGGACAGACGGCGTCGGCACGAAGCTCAAATATGCGTTTCTTGCGAATAAGCACGATACGATCGGTATCGATGCGGTGGCTATGTGTGTGAACGACATTGTTTGCCAGGGTGCAAAGCCGCTGTTTTTCCTGGACTATTTTGCGACGGGGAAATTGTCGCCGGAAACGGTCGCGACGGTTGTTTCGGGAGTCGCGGAAGGCTGCCGCCAGTCGGGCTGTGCGCTGATCGGCGGAGAGACGGCGGAAATGCCCGGATTCTATCCGGACGGGGAATACGATATAGCCGGATTTGCCGTAGGGATCGTTGACAAGAAAGATATTATCAACGGCAAGGGTATCAAAGAAGGAGATGTCCTGATCGGGCTTGCTTCGAGCGGGATCCATTCCAACGGATATTCGCTTGTGCGCAAACTGTTCGGGGACAATCTGCATTCACACGATCTGGATCGTTATGATGACCGTCTGAAAGATAAGGTTCTCAATATACTTTTGACTCCGACGAAAATTTATGTAAAAAGTATTCTGAATCTGATCACCAAAGTGAAGGTGAAGGGGATCGCGCATATTACGGGCGGCGGATTTATTGAAAACATACCGCGCATTTTCCCGGACGGAATCGGATGTGAGATCCGCAAAGATTCTTATCCGCTTCCGGAAATTTTCCGTATCATGCGTGAAAAGTCGGAAACGACGGATGAGCAGATCTATAACACATTCAATATGGGTATCGGAATGGTCGTTTGCGTGGATAAGAAAGATGCGGACGAAACGATCCGCGTGCTGGAATCCACGGGCGAAAAGGCGTATTTGATCGGCGAGACGGTCAAAGGCAAAGGGGTAATCATCAAGTGAAACGGATAGCGGTTTTTGCGAGCGGTTCAGGCAGCGATTTCCAATCCGTCATAGATGCGAACGAGAGAGAGAACTTTTGCGAGATCTCTCTCCTTGTTGCGTCTAAGCCGGGAATTTACGCGATCGAGCGAGCAAACAAACATAATATCGAGAGCATTGTTTGCAGCCGGAAAGATTTTGCGGATGCGGAGTCGATGGGTGAAAAGCTGATCGCGGAATTACAGGGGCGCGGCGTGGATTATATTGTGCTGGCGGGATACCTTTCGATGGTTCCGGAAAATCTGATCCGCGCTTATCCCGATCGTATCATCAACATTCATCCGTCCCTGATCCCGTCCTTTTGCGGAAAAGGGTATTTCGG
>CASEWU010000205.1 GCA_949291725.1 uncultured Bacillota bacterium | reverse complement strand
ATGTACGGTTGCGAGCCTTACATTCAGTTTAGCACAAAGGAGCTTTTTTGTATACCTGCTTCTTGCTGCAGCTAAAGCCTTTGTCGTTTTTCCTTTATCCACCGGCATAGCCGGTGGGTTTCTTTTAATGACAGCAAAAAAAACTCCCCGTTTTGAAAACAGGGAGTTGTATTTTAATGGAACAGCTGCGCGACCCAGCTGCCGAGCGGGAACTTTCCGTTGACAAATTCCTGAAACGGATTCGCCCCGAAAATGTATTTAAACAGAAAGCATTCCGAACATAGGTCGGAAGCGGAAGATACAGGCCCGAAATACGGAACAAACGTACCTGCGAGTACGCCGATCACCATCAAAACCGCCGCCGTGATCACGATCGAATATACGCCGCCCAAAACCCCGTCTATAATCTTAAACGCAATGTATTTGCGCAATCCTTTCAGAAGGGCTTTCACGATCGCCATCACAATGATCACGATAATTCCCAGTCCGATACAGATGATCACCGACTGAACGACCGAAGCCGCTTCCGCCGCATCCAGCTTTATCGGGGAGTTCCCCCCGACCAGAGATGAAAACAGGCTTTCCAGTTTTCCATAGAGACCCGCATTCGTCAAAGAATTGTTCAGCGTCGGCAAAAGCAGAACACATAAACCCGCCGTCAACGCAATATCTACCAGCCACCATGCTTTATTCAGAAAACCTTTCCGGTAACCGAAAAAAAACATCAGCGCCAGAAATAATACAAAAACCACATCGATCACTATACTCATATTTTTCTCCAATGCAGCCGGCCCGCCGTGCATGCCCGAACTTATTGCAAGCCGCCGCCGTATTTTTCCTTACCCTTGTAAAACGCCAGGAATATTCCGCGCACAAAATTTGCGCCCGCACCGACGAAGAATAATTTAGTCAAAGCACTGAACTGACCTACCCAGCAAAGTACCCCGAAAACCGCCAGAGCCACGATAAAGGCAAACCAGGTTACAAATCTGTGCCAACCCTTGCAACGGACACGCCCGAACAAGCTGAACAAAAGCGGAAAATCCAGCACCAACAACACAAAGTACAGCGGGATGCCGTACAACAAAACATAATAACAGATATTGAGGCAAATCAAAGATATGGTTGCGTTTCCCGCAAAAGAATGCGTCCGCACCACATTGTCCAAAAAGCCGAGAAACGCCGCGTTTGAACTCTTATTGACCAACGATTGGAATAAGTGTTTTACCGCGTCAAAGCCCGTAAACGAATAAGTTCCGCCGACCCATGCGACAAAAAACATTCCGATGCTCAGGCCGAGCAGAATAAGCGCAAAAACAGATATTACGATCCTGTTCACGCTGCGCTTGCTCTTGGCTTTCTTCCCCGTCTGCATGTTTGCATTCGCAAGCGGCGCACCGGCATAAGCCGTTCCGGCCGCTGCGGGTGCTGCCGCATACGGTGCCGCGTAAATCACGGCAGGCTGCACCGCCTGAACCGGCTGCTGCGCCGACTGTGTTTGCGGCGCCGTTCCGTATTGCTGTACGCGCGCCGCCTGTATACGGTCGATCTCGCCGTGCAGAGCTTTCAACTCGCCTTTCAGCTGGGCTACTTCCGATAAAAGCTCAAAGCGTTCTTTCATATTGTCCCGTCCCTGCTCCGTATGTACGCCGACCGTCCCGGCTGTCTGCGCCGGAGTCTGTACAAGCTGAGACGTCGCAATTTCGTTTTTATACGCATTGAGATTGTTCTTCATCTTGCTCAATACGCTGTCCAGGTCTTCTTCAAAGAGATAACCGCAATGCGGGCAGCGGACTTTCGAATCATCCGTCTCCCTTCCGCAATTTTTACAGATCTTCATGCTATTTCTCCCTGTTCATCAATTTGCACAAAATATAGATATTCAACATATTTACAGAAATGTGCTTATTAACATTATAATCGCAGAGAGGCTTTTTGTCAATCGCAAAGCCGCGCTCGGACAAACAAACCTCTCAGAAAATTTTACCGGCTGCGATCTGCGGCCGGTACTGTCTGAGTTTATTTTTTATTGAAATTATCTTTCAGCGATACGATTTCCGAAAAGACAAGTTTTCCGCCTTCGGTGCACTTTTTATAGTATCCCGTACGCATCAGCTGGAAGGGTGTACCGTCCGCGGCCTGTGCCAGATACGGTTCCGCCTTCGCCTGCAAGATCCTTTCGCTTTCCGGATTCATACGTTCGGAAAAATCCTGTCCCGCATAATCCGCATCGCGCAAAAGGCTTTCGTACTGTCTTACCTCCGCATCCACACAAGTTTCTGCATTCACCCAGTGGATCACGCCCTTGACCTTGATCCCGCTCGTATCGTTCCCGCTGTGGCTTTCCGGAACGTATGAACACAAAACCTCGGTAACGTTCCCATCTTTATCCGTCAAAACGTCGTCGCAGCGCACGATATACGCGTTCTTTAAGCGAACGTATCCGCCCTTTTTCAGACGGAAATATTTCGGCGGAGGATCGAGCGAAAAATCCGTGCTTTCGATGTACAGATGTTTCCCGAATTTCACTTTGCGCGTTCCTGCCGCTTCATCCGTCTGGTTGACGTCAAAATCCAGCTCTTCCTCCCCTTCATAATTGGTGATCGTAAGTTTAAGGGGGGAAAGGACTGTCATGGCGCGTTCCGCATGTGCGTTCAGATATTCGCGCACGCACGCTTCAAAATAGGAATACTCACATTCGGAATTCGCTTTCGCAATGCCGATCCTGGAACAGAAATCGCGTACCGCCGCCGCAGGAATACCGCGGTTGCGAAGCCCCGAAAGCGTAGGCATGCGCGGATCGTCCCAACCATGCACAAGTCCCTCTTCCACCAGTTTTTTCAGGTAACGTTTGCTCATTACGGTGTTCGTGATGTTCAGGCGCGCAAATTCGATCTGGCGCGGCTTGGGCGAAAATCCCAGTGTAAGGCCGACCCAGTCGTACAGCGGACGATGGTCCTCAAATTCCAGCGTGCACAGAGAATGCGTAACCCCCTGCAGATAATCACAGATCGGATGCGCATAATCGTACATCGGATAGATGCACCATTTATCTCCCGTGCGGTGATGCGTCGCGTGCAGAATACGGTAAATGACAGGGTCGCGCAGGTTCACGTTGGGCGATGCCATATCGATTTTTGCGCGCAGACACCTCTCCCCGTCCTTGTACTTTCCTTCCCTCATCTCGGTGAACAACTTCAGGTTTTCTTCCACCGAACGATTCCTGTACGGACTTTCCACACCCGGTTCCGTCAGCGTACCGCGCGTGTTTTTGATCTCCTCCGCGGAAAGATCGCAGACAAACGCTTTTCCTTCCCGAATGAGCCGAAGCGCAAACTCATAAATGGTATCGAAAAAATCGGAGGCATAGCACTCGCGCGCCCACTCGTAGCCGAGCCAACGGATGTCCGCACGGATAGCATCCACAAACTCCGTTTTTTCTTTGGACGGATTGGTATCGTCAAAAAACAAATTGCATTTACCGTGGTATTTAAGTGCCGTTCCGAAATTTACATACATGCTCTTTGCGTGTCCGATATGCAGATACCCGTTCGGTTCGGGGGGAAAACGCGTCTGGATCGACGTTACTTTTCCGTTTTCCAGATCTTCGTTGATAAATTGCTCGATAAAATTCGTTGCCTCGGGAATGTTCTTGTTCGTTTCTTCCATATTAAACTCCAAAATGCTTTAAAAACGCAGGACGTACTGCGTTTTTTTATACAGATTCACTGACTGCGCTCATTGCGCGTAAAACTTTTATCCGATGCGGAATTTTTCTGCATCGTTATTTTTTCGATTACGACAGTCCCACCGTTTCGCCGTTTTCGTCTATGTCGATATGCTCCGCCGCAGGATGTTTTCCCAGTCCCGGCATCAACATGATGCTGCCTGCCACCGCAACCACAAATTCAGCTCCGCCTTTCACGATGATATCGCGCACGTGAACTTTGAACCCGGTCGGACGCGCCAGCAATTTTGCGTCATCGGACAGCGAATACTGCGTTTTTGCAATGATCACGGGCAT
>CASEWU010000204.1 GCA_949291725.1 uncultured Bacillota bacterium | reverse complement strand
TCTTCGATGTCTTCCAGGCACGTTTCGTTAAGGAGCAGTAAATTGGAGGAATCCAGTTTCAGGCGCGAACAGCGCATTTTCACCTGGGAACAGCTTTCTTCGGCGGAAACGTATAAAACTTTCTGCGTTTTGGAAAGATGCGCGGAAACTTCGGTGAGCAATGTGCTTTTTCCGATCCCCGGATCTCCGCCGATCAGGACGAGCGAACCGGGCACGATACCGCCTCCCAGGACGTTGTCCAGTTCTGCGATGCCCGAAGATACCCGTTGAAATTTTTCTTCCTGTACGAGGGACAGGGGAACGGGTTTATTGAAAGTTGCCGAACGTTCGCGCTTTGCGGATTTCGCGGCGGGCGCCGCGGTTTCGGTGAGTTCCTCGACGAGTGTCCCGAATTTTCCGCAGGAAGGGCATCTGCCCAGCCATTGCGGACTCATTGCTCCGCATTCGGAACATACATATACAGATTTCGATTTAGCCAAAGTCAGTTCTCCTTTGCAGAAAATCTGGTCATGAATTCAGATTGTTCAAGCCATTGTTTAGTAGTTTTATATATCGAATTGATTGAGGCTGATTAGAAAATTTCTCCGTTTTCATTTTTCCGTCGACATAAAAACCATTCTTTTGGTAAAAAATTCTTGCACGAGTATTGTCTTTGAACACCCAAAGATATATTCCGCGATATATCGGCGTAATTTCTGAAAGTGCTTTTGACATCAAAAGTTGTCCTAATCCTTTCCCCCAATACGGTTGCAATGTGTAGAGGGAAACGATTTCAGCAAACCCATTTGAATCTGTGTCTCGGGCTGGGCGGTAAAATATCATACCGCAGGGGGTTTCTCTGTCGTGAGCAATCAAAAAACGATTTAGGGAGTCTTCTAACATAATAGAGAAGGCAGCCGTGTATTTTTCTCTGTTTGCAGTGGCGTTCAGTTCAGCCATAGGAAGTAAATTTATATAAGCCTGTTTCCAGGATTCCGTTAAAATTTCTGCCAATGCGGAGGCATCGTGTTTGTTTGCCGGTCGGATTGAATAAGATACTTTCATAATCATACTTTTTTTATTTCGAACGCAGCAACACATTCGCCGTCACGGTGATGCCTTCGCCGCGGCCGAGGGATCCGAGCCCCTCGTTCGTCCCTGCCGTGATTCCGATGTTTCGTTCCGAAATTTGTAATACGTATGCAATATTTTGTTTCATTTGCGGAATATACGGTGCGAGTTTCGGCTTTTGTGCCACGATCGCCGCGGAGATGTTTCCGACGGCTAAGCCTTGTTTTTGAATGAGATCATTTACGTTTGCGAGCAGAACAAGGCTGTCCGCGTCTTTATATTGAGGGTCGGTGTCGGGGAAATAATGTCCGATATCGGAAAGCCCCGCGGCGGAAAGAAGTGCGTCCATGACCGCATGGACAAGCACGTCGCCGTCGCTGTGCGCAAGAAGTCCGCTTTCCGACGGGATCTTCACGCCGCCGAGCGTGATATGATCGCCCGATTTCCCGAAAGCATGGGTATCAATGCCGATACCCGTGCGAAATTGTGTCATGCTGAAATCCTCCCGGAAAGTCAGTTTGATGTTGGTTCTTTCGCCCGTAAAGAGCCGCGGCGGTGCAATGTATTTGGCGAATACACCCGCATCGTCGGTAAAGACGTCCTGCGGCGTGATCTTGCGGTATGCCGCAAGCAGAAGCGGAAACGAAAAAGCCTGCGGGGTCTGTACAAGGTACGTGCTTTCTCTGTCAAGCTTTCCGCAAACCATGCCGCCGGATGCGGATACAAGCGTATCCGTGCAGGGCAGGGAACAGACCGCGCTTCCGAATGCGCGCACCGTATCGATGCAGTCGCGGATAATTTTCGGGGAAACGAAAGGGCGCGCCGCGTCGTGGATAAGCACGTAATCGGGCAGAGTCTGTTCTTTCGCCAGAAATTCCAGCGCGTTTTTGACCGATTCCGTGCGCGTGGCGCCTCCGCATACCAAGGAAATACTTTTAAAATCGGAAAGGAGCGCGGAAATTTCCGCACGGTCGCATTCGCGGATACAGACGATCACCTTTTCGATCTGTTCATCGGCGGCAAAAGCGGAAACCGTGCGCCGCAATACGGGGATCCCGTCGTATTTTTGTAAAACCTTGTTTTGTTCAAAGCCCGTGCGGCTGCCGGAACCTGCCGCAGGGATCACTGCGCAGATCTTCATGCCTGTTCGCCGTCCGAAATGATTTCGTAAAGCGTCGCCGCTTCTTCCTTTTTGACCGTTTCCTTGAGCGCAAGGACGCGGAATTTCAGAGATCCCGCGGCAAATTTCAGTTCGACTTCGTCGCCGATCTTTAAATTATAGGCGGGTTTGACGTCTTTCCCGTTGACGCTTACTTTTCCCGCTTTGCAGGCGTCGCCTGCCACCGTGCGGCGCTTTAAAATGCGCGAAACTTTTAAAAATTTGTCGATTCTCATGCTTTTCTCCTTGTCAAGGCGGTGTATCTTTCCGATCAAAGCTTTGGAAACAAGGTCGATACAACGGGTCGCTTTCCGAAAACTTTTGTAAAAAAAGCGCGATTTTTGTCGGCTTCGGAAAAAAATCGAAAAAACACGTAAAAAACCGTTTGACAAAATTTTCGGTTTTTTATATAATATTAAACTGTATCATTATGGAGTATAATGTGCTTTTTGCCCTTTTTCGGGGTAAAGAGGAAGCGAAAACGGAGCGATGCAGCGCGGTCGCGCACCTCTTTTCTATAATAATGTATAGGAAAGAACATTGCGAGGATGTTTTTTGTCTGCTCGAATCATTATACCGCAAAATTCCACAGTTGTAAAGAGGCGGAGGATAAATGAGCGAAAAAATTTTTTTCGCGTCTGCCGGATAGCCGCGGTGTTTTCGCGTACCATGGAACGAAAATTTTTAGGAGCGTGTGTTTGATGAATTTACCCATTCAAAAGTACGGCAAGACGGAGAGAAGGAAGTTCGGTAAGATCAATGAGGTGATCGACATTCCCGACCTCGTCGAGATCCAGAAAGAATCGTACAAAACGTTCATCGAAGAAGGCATCGGCGAAGTATTTGACGATTTTTCGCCCATTACCGACCATGCCGATCACTTCGAACTGTATTTTCTCGACCATGAATTCGGCAGTAAGCCCAAATACGATGAGAAAGAATGCCGCAATCGCGATGCTACGTACGCATTGCCTTTGCGCGTGAAAGTGCGCCTTGTCAACAAGGTCAAGGAAGAGGTGATCGACCAGGACGTGTTCATGGGGGATTTCCCTCTGATGACGGACAACGGTTCGTTCATCATCAACGGCGCGGAGCGCGTTATCGTATCGCAGCTCGTCCGTTCGCCCGGTGCGTATAACGAATCGGAAAAGGACAAGTCCGGCCGTGAGATGTTCAAGACGACCGTGATCCCGAACCGCGGCGCATGGCTGGAATTCGAACAGGATTCCCAGGGCGTCATGTGGGTACACGTAGACCGTAAACGCAAGATCTGCGCTACGGTGCTTTTGCGTGCGCTCGGTTTCGGTTCGGATGTCGCCATCCGCGAAATTTTCGGCGACGACGAACGCATGATCAATGCGACCATCGAAAAGGATACCGCAAAGAGCGAACAGGACGGCCTGATCGAATTGTACCGCCGTCTGCGTCCCGGCGAAGTGCCGACGGACGATTCCGTGCGCCAGCACCTGCACAACCTTTTCTTCGATCCGCGCCGCTATGACGTTGTCAAAGTAGGGCGTTATAAATTCAATAAAAAGCTGAACATTGCGTACCGTCTGCCCGGCTGCATTTCCGCACAGGATATTTTCAATCCCGAAACGGGCGAGATCATCGTTTCCAAAGAGGAAAAGATCTCCGAGGCAAAAGCGAGAGAGATCCAGAATGCCGGCGTCAATGTAGTGGAAGTATTCGTTTCCGACGAAAAAGCGGGTCGCATCAAGCACCGTATCATCGGTAACAACACGGTGGATTTCTCTTCCGTATCCGATAAAAATCCGAAATCGTTCGGGCTTCTTCCCACGATTTATTATCCGAACTTTGTGTTCTCCAAAGAAATCGCGGCGGCGTGCGACAATGCCGATATCGAAACGGTTGCCGAACATTATCTGGACCGCATCAACGCCGTGTACTTTACGGTAGAGACGAAAAAGACGGACGACGAGAAAGCGGAAGAGCGCAAGAACCGTGAAAAACGGCACGAAAACCGCATTAAATTTGTGGCGGCGTGCAAACTTTTCCATGAGATTCTCAACCGCGACGAAGTGAGCATTTCAGCCGATGAAAAGAAGATCATCCGTCCGCTCGTGGAAAAACTCAATCACAGGCATATTACGGTAGACGATGTCATCGCTGCGGTATCGACCAATCTCGATCTGCGCTACGGCATCGGAACTATTGACAACATCGACCATCTGGGCAACCGTCGCGTACGCAGCGTCGGCGAATTGCTGCAGAATCAGCTCCGCGTCGGTATCGCGCGTCTGGAGCGTCTGATCAAAGAGCGTATGGGCACGCAGGACCCGAATGAAGTTACGCCTTCGTTACTCATCAACGTGCGCCCCGTATCGGCTGTGATCCGTGAATTTTTCGGATCTTCCCAGCTGTCGCAGTTTATGGATCAGACCAACCCGATCGCAGAACTCACGCACAAACGTAAACTTTCCGCACTCGGCCCCGGAGGCTTGAATCGCGACCGCGCTACGTTTGATGTCCGCGACGTGCACCACAGCCATTACGGCCGCATGTGCCCGATCGAGACGCCGGAAGGTCAGAACATCGGTTTGATCTCTTCGCTTGCAACGTTTGCGAAAGTGAACGAGTACGGCTTTATCATGAGCCCGTACCGCAGAGTGCACAAAGAAGGACACGACGAACATGGCCGTCCCACGATCATCCGCGTTACGGACGAAGTGGATTATCTGACCGCAGACGAGGAAGATAAATATGTCGTCGCACAGGCGAACGAACCGCTCAATCCGGACGGATCATTCGTAAACGACCGTGTATCCTGCCGCCGTCAGGCGGAGATCACGCAGCTGCCGCGCGACATGATCGATTATATGGACGTTTCGCCGAAACAGCTGGTTTCGGTCGCAACGGCGCTCATTCCGTTCTTGGAAAACGACGATACGAACCGTGCGCTGATGGGTTCGAACATGCAGCGGCAGGCGGTTCCTCTGCTCAAGACGGAAAGCCCGATCGTGGCGACGGGTATCGAAGCGGCGATCGCGCGCGACTCGGGCGTCATGGTCAAGGCGAAAGAAGCGGGCGTGGCGATCGGCGTTGCATCCGATCTGATCCGCATCCGCCGCGACGACGGCATTGTGGATGAATACAGACTGAAAAAGTTTGAGCGTTCCAACCAGGGTACCTGCCTGAACCAGCGCCCGATCATCAACACGGGCGACCGCGTAGAAAAGGGCGAGATCATTGCGGACGGTCCTTCCACGAACAACGGTGAGCTTGCACTCGGCAAGAACATTCTCATCGGCTTCATGGAATGGGAAGGTTATAACTACGAAGACGCTATCCTGATTTCCGAAAAACTCGTGCGCGAAGACGTATTTACGTCCGTGCACATCGAAGAACATGAAACGGAAGCGCGCGATACCAAACTCGGCGAGGAAGAGATCACGCGCGATATCCCGAACGTCGGCGATGACGCTTTGAAAGATCTGGACGAAGACGGCATTATCCGCGTTGGCGCGGAAGTGGGAAGCGGCGATATCCTCGTCGGAAAAGTAACCCCGAAGGGCGAAGCGGAGCTGACTCCCGAAGAACGCCTGCTGCGCGCTATTTTCGGTGAAAAGGCAAGGGAAGTGCGCGATACGTCCCTGCGTGTGCCGCACGGTGAAGGCGGTATCGTCGTGGACGTCAAGATCTTCACGAGGGAAAATAAGGACGAACTTTCTCCGGGCGTAAACAAACTTGTCCGCGTATATATCGCGCAGAAACGTAAGATCTCTGTCGGCGATAAGATGGCGGGACGTCATGGTAATAAAGGTGTTATTTCGCGTATTTTGCCGGAGAGCGATATGCCGTTCATGGCAGACGGTACGCCGATGCAGATCGTTCTGAACCCTCTGGGCGTTCCTTCCCGAATGAACATCGGGCAGGTTTTGGAAGTGCACCTGGGGCACGTTTGCAAACAGCTCGGCTGGAAGATCGCAACGCCGGTCTTTGACGGTGCGACCGAGCAGGATATTCGCAAACTGTTTGCAGAAAACAATATTGTCAACCCGAACGGAAAAGTGGACGGCAAGATCCAGCTTTACGACGGACGTACCGGCGAACCGTTCGAAAACCGCACCACGGTCGGACAGATGTACATGATCAAGCTGATCCACCTGGTCGACGATAAGATCCATGCGCGTTCCATCGGGCCTTATTCGCTCGTAACGCAGCAGCCGCTCGGCGGTAAAGCCCAGTTCGGCGGACAGCGTTTCGGTGAAATGGAAGTCTGGGCACTCGAAGCATACGGCGCGGCACACATCCTGCAGGAAATTCTGACGGTCAAGTCGGACGATATCAACGGGCGTGTCAAGACGTATGAAAGCATTGTCAAAGGTAACAACATTTCCGAGCCGGGCATTCCGGAAGCGTTCAAGGTATTGCTCAAAGAATTGCAGTCGCTGGCTCTGGACGTCAAGGTCCTCAACGAGAGCAAGGACGAATTGCAACTGAAAGATCTTTCCGATGCGGAACTGGATGCCGACGAACACGAAGAGCGGCACAGCGAAGAGCCGGAAGAGCTCGACTTCAACTTCGACGACGAAGATACGGACGAAGACGAAGGCGATATGGATGTCGATTCCATTTTCGAAGAGGACGAGGAAGATCCGGTGGACGAAGATTTTACGTCTGCGGAACTGTTCGACGACGATCTGGATGATCTGGACGATCTGGATGATCTCGACGATGACGACAAAGACGACGAAGAATAATAAAACGGGAGGATAAGATATGTACGAATTAAACGATTTTGACTCCATTCAGATCGGAGTGGCATCTCCCGAAAAAATCAGGGAATGGTCTTACGGCGAAGTAACGAAGCCGGAAACCATCAATTACCGTACGCAAAAACCGGAAAAGGACGGTTTGTTCTGCGAAAAGATTTTCGGACCGACCAAAGACTGGGAATGCCATTGCGGTAAATATAAACGTATCCGTTACAAGGGTATCGTCTGCGAGAAGTGCGGCGTGGAAGTTACCCGCGCAAAAGTGCGCCGTGAGCGCATGGGGCATATCGAACTTGCCGCACCTGTATCGCATATCTGGTACTTCCGCGGCGTTCCGTCGCGAATCGGCCTGCTTTTGGACATGGGGCCGAAGCAGCTGGAACAGGTCATCTACTTTGCGGCGTATGTCGTTCTGAATGCAGGATATCTGAATCAGCTTTCCGTCGTTCTGAATAAAGAAAATAACGGAATGCGTGCAGACGTCTACGGCTTTTCTGAACGAAAAGCGGCAGGGGAATTCAATTCCAAAGACGAAGCAAGGGAATTTATCGTTAAGGATTTCGGAAGCAAATCCTATATGGAGCGTGAACGTCTGGTCAATGAGATTTCGGGCGTGATCACCTCCGAATCCGTTCTGCGCCTTCTTGGAGAAGTCAAGGGCGGAACGGCTCAGCCTGTTTACAGCATCCGTGAAAAGACGGTTGCGGAAAATAAAAAAGTATATGTTGTTCTGAAGAGTTCCGTAAAACTTCTCTGCGAAAAGCATTTTGAAGAAGCGGATGCCGAAGAACAAGCGCGCGCTTATAAGGAAAAGGCGGAAGGGCTGGAAGTTACGGAAAAACAGGTCATTACCGATAAAGAGCTGCGCGACTACGAAGAACTGTACGGCGAAGAAAGCGTTACGGGTCTGAAAGCCGGCATGGGCGCGGAAGCTATCCAGGAGCTTTTGCAGGCGATCGATCTTGAGAAAGAGAGCCGCGAAACGCGCGAAGTGATCGAAAGCTCGTCGGGCAACCAGCAGAGCGGCAAACGTGCACGCGCCGTAAAGCGTATCGAAGTGATCGAGGCATTCCGCAAGAGCGGAAACAAGCCCGAATGGATGATCCTGACGGTTCTGCCCGTGATCCCGCCCGAACTGCGCCCGATGGTGCAGCTGGACGGCGGCAGATTCGCGACGAGCGATCTGAACGATCTGTACCGCCGCGTGATCAATCGTAACAACCGCCTGAAAAGGCTGATGGAACTGGGCGCGCCGGACATGATCGTCAAGAATGAAAAACGTATGCTGCAGGAAGCCGTCGATGCATTGATCGACAACGGCCGCCGCGGCAAAGCGATCTCGGGCGCATCCAACCGCGAACTGAAATCCCTGTCGGGACTTCTCCGCGGTAAACAGGGACGTTTCCGTCAGAACCTGCTCGGCAAACGTGTCGACTATTCCGGACGTTCGGTTATCGTCGTAGGCCCTGAACTCAAACTGTATCAGTGCGGTCTGCCGAAAGAAATGGCGATCGAGCTGTTCAAACCGTTCATTATGAAAAAACTGGTGGAATCCAACCAGTGCCATAATATCAAGAGCGCGAAGCGCGCCGTTGAAAAGGCAAAGCCTGCTGTATGGGACGTTCTGGAAAGCGTCATCAAAGAGCATCCTGTCCTTTTGAACCGTGCGCCGACGCTGCACCGCCTGTCCATTCAGGCATTCGAGCCGGTTCTGATCGAAGGCCGTGCGATCAAGATCCATCCGCTGGTCTGCGGCGCATTCAACGCCGACTTCGACGGCGACCAGATGGCTGTGCACGTACCTCTTTCGATTGAAGCGCAGGCGGAAGCCCGCTTCCTCATGCTTTCGTCCAACAATATTCTGAAATTGTCGGACGGCAAACCGGTCATGACGCCGACGCAGGACATGATCCTCGGCGCATATTATCTGACGATCATCAAACGCTATGACGGGCGCTGGTATGACAAAGATCACAACGAAGTACCCGAAGGAACGGAAGGTGCGGAACAGTATCATGCCGGCATCTATACTTCCGAGGACGAAGCGATCATGGCGTACCAGACAAAGTTCATTACGCTTCAGGACGAAATTTATGTAAGACGTACCGTGAAAATCAGCGATGCGTCCAGTGAGTTTGACGGTCAGGAAGTAACGGGCAGGGTCAAAACTTCGGTAGGCCGTATCATTTACAACGGCGCTATTCCGCAGGACCTCGGATTTGTGGAAAGAAAGACAAAAGAAGATTATCTGCAGTACGAGATCTCCGGCTACAAGAAGGGCGATGACGGCAGAGATAAGAGCGTGCCTGTCGACAAAAAGATGATCTCGAAGATCGTTGATAAGTGCTTCAAGACGGGCAACGACAGAAAGAACTGGGTTTATGCGGATCCTGACAGCGAGATCGCAAAACTGAATGCGAAGGGCGGCGCAGGAAAAGCGGCGGAAGTTTTGGATAAGATCAAAGCGCTCGGGTTCAAATATTCGACCATCGGCGCTCTGACGACGTCCGTGTTCGATATGCATATCCCGGGAAGCAAGAAAGAAAAGATCGCGGAAGCGGAACACAAAGTCGAGACGATCGAAAAGAAATTCGCGCGCGGACTTTTGAAAGATGAAGAGCGTTACAATGCGGTGGTCAACGTCTGGAAAGAGACGACGGACGCAGTTACGGCGGAACTGAAAAAGAGTGCCGATGATTTCAACCCGATCTGGATGATGGCGAATTCGGGTGCCCGTGGTTCCATCGACCAGATCAAGCAGCTTGCCGGTATGCGCGGACTCATGGTGAACCCGCAAGGTAAGATGATCGAGATCCCGGTTAAATCCTGCTTCCGTGAAGGACTGACCGTTTTGGAATACTTTATTTCGTCGCACGGCGGACGTAAAGGTTTGGCGGATACCGCTCTGAAGACGGCTGACTCGGGTTATCTGACCCGCCGTCTGGTCGACGTTTCGCAGGACGTTATCGTCCGTGAGGACGACTGCTGTGCAGGCAAGAAGCCGCGCGGTATGTGGATTGAAGCGATCACCGGTCCGAACGGCGAGATCGAAGGCCTTGCCGATCGTCTGGCGGGCAGGTTCGTGGCGGATAACGTTTTAGATCCTGCAACGGGCGAGATCTTGGTGCCTGTAAACGAAATGATCACCGAAGACATGGCACAGACCATCGTCAAGAAGGGGATCAAACGCGTCTATATCCGCAGCGTATTTACCTGCAATTCGCGCCACGGCGTGTGCGCAAAGTGCTACGGCAAGAACATGGCGACGGGCAGCCCGATCCAGGTCGGCGAAGCGGTCGGAACGATCGCGGCGCAGTCCATCGGCGAACCCGGTACACAGCTGACGATGCGTACCTTCCACACGGGCGGTATTGCGGCGACCGGCGATATCACGCAAGGTCTTCCGCGTGTCGAAGAATTGTTCGAAGCAAGAAAGCCGAAGGGCGTCGCAACGCTTTGCGAAGTACCCGGCATAGCCTATGTAAACGAGCAGGATAACCAGAAACACATCGTTATCCGCGACGAGATCACGGGCGAAGAAAAGAAAGAATACGTTTTGCCGTTCAATGCGGAACTCCGCATCAAATCGGGCGACAAAGTGGAACCCGGCACGCAGCTCAACGGCGGTTCCGTGAATCCGCAGGATATTCTGCGCATTCAGGGCGTCAAGGGCGTTCAGGATTACATCCTGCGCGAAGTGCAGTCGGTTTACCGCTCCCAGGGCGTTGATATCAACGATAAACACGTCGAGATCATCGTCCGCCAGATGATGAGAAAAGTCCGCATCGAAAACTGCGGCGACACGGAAATGCTCCCCGGCGAACTGGTGGATATCTTCACGTTCGAGGACGAGAACGAAAAGGCGATGGAAAAGGGCGGCAGGCCTGCAACGGCGAAGCGTGTACTGCTCGGTATCACGAAAGCGGCGCTCTCTACCGATTCCTTCCTCTCAGCTGCATCCTTCCAGGAGACGGCACGCGTGCTGACCGAAGCTGCGATCAAGAGCAAGGTCGATCCGTTGATCGGCCTGAAAGAAAACGTCATCATCGGTAAGCTGATCCCTGCCGGCACGGGCGTACGCGATTATAAGAACGTCAGCCCGCAGCTCGTTACGGGACACCGCGAGAGCGACAGCCTTGTCGAAGAAACGCGCCGTGAATTCGGTATTGAGCCGACGGCGGAAGAAAACTGAAAACTGTGCAACGGTAATCAAATAAAATTTTATCTTTTCTGACAGAGTGGATAAACAAGAAAAGGGCCGCAAAGCGCATAAGCGCTTTGCGGCCCTTTTGTTTCCGCTTAGATTCTCAAAAATGAGCATTGATATCTTTCTGATTTTGTACGGCAAAGGAGGGACAGAACAAGATTATATTTGAGCATAAATCTGTCAAAAGCAGCGATACTATAGCATAATTTAGATTTTATGCGGCAAAGGATAGGCGGGCAGAGTAAGAAGACCACATTTTAGTATCTTGATCCTTTTAAAAGCAAGCCGACGTAACTTGATTTTGTTTTTTGCGTCAAGGAAGAGACGAACAGGGCAATCGGGTTTTTCACATTAATTTCGTAACCGGTTCACAAAAATATCGCCGCGCAGACATAGGCGGCAGGTATAATCGGTTTGCATATGTTAAGGTGTGAATATGGAAAAGATTGAAAAAAGGCCGGGATATTACGATCTTGTAATATTATTTGTGCTGGTATCCTTTTTGGGCTGGTGCATGGAGACGATCTATTTTCGCATACGGTGGGGCTCCTTTTCGGACAGGGGCTTCCTTATGCTGCCGTTGTGTACGATTTACGGTTTTTGTATTCTGGCAGTCTATCTGCTGATCGGAACCCCGCGGGGAGGCAGACTGAGAACGTTGTTTTTACAGGCAAGACAGTTGCCCGCGCCGTTGCGGATCATGGCAAGCATCGGACTGTATGCAATTTATTTTTTGGCTGCGGCGCTGATACCCACGGTTGCGGAGTTTTTTGTCGCGCTTTTTTTTTGACAAAGTTTTTGGGATCGTTTTATGGAATTACAGTTACTACAGGTTTGATGTATTGGGCTATATATGTCTTGAAATGACATTGATATGGGGAATTGTGATCACGATTGCGATGCGTTTTGTCTGGCCGCTGCTGGTAAAGTTGGTATGTTTAAGTTCGCCGCGCTTTATAAAAGTGAAGGCAGTTGTATTGTCGGTGCTGATCTTGGCGGATTTACTTTTTAATCTCATATATTTGTGTTTAAACGGTTGTCATTTTACATTTTTTTGATCTGCAGAACGTAAAAAATTGCGGCGCTTTTCAGAATTTGCAAAAATATCCGCGGGGCATTTGTTTTGCTCCGGCGGATATTTTAATAAAGAGGATAGAAACATTGCGGAAATTTTAGAAAAAGAATTTACAATGCAGAAAATTTTGGTATAATAGGAGTGGATATCCGATGTTTATCAGATACGGATCGGATGAAGCAGTATAGATTTTATCGAAAGGCGGATACGGGTTATTCTTTTTCATGCGGACCGTGCCAAAGAGAGTAATCTTTTTTCTCCGAAAAAGATAAGAGAATCGGATGCTTTGAGCGGTCAAGGAGTGTGAAATGGAGATTAGGGAAGCAATGGAAGCGCGGCACAGTGTGCGTGCGTATCTGGACAAGCCGATCGGATTGCCGCTTTTGCAGAAATTGCAGGAAGCGACAGAGGAATGCAACCGCGAGAGCGGGTTAAAAATACGCTTGGTATGTAATGATCCGCAGGCTTTTTCTTCATTTTTGGCACATTATGGTAAATTTTCCTGTGTTAAAAATTATTTTGCTCTCATAGGAGAGAAAAGTGATGATTTGTCTGAAAAGGCAGGGTATTACGGAGAACGTCTGGTTTTGTATGCGCAGACGCTTGGACTCAATACCTGTTGGGTCGCTGTTTCGTTCGCCAAGGGCAAAACGGAGAAAAGATTGCGGCTGGCTCAGAATGAAAAGCTTGTCTGTGTGATTGCGCTCGGTTACGGAGAGACGCAGGGTGTTCCGCATAAAAGCAAAACAATCAAGCAGGTCTGCCGGGCCAAGGATTTCAATGCATTGCCCGAATGGTTTCAAAGCGGCGTGCGCGCGGCGTTACTGGCTCCGACTGCCGTCAATCAGCAGAAGTTTTTATTTGAACTTGTAGGGGAACACAAAGTCCGCGCAAGGCAAAGGGGCGGATTCTGCCGCGGTCTGGATCTGGGGATCGTGAAGTATCATTTCGAGCAGGGTGCCGGAAAAGAGAATTTCCAATGGGCAGATTAAAAACACCCGGATATTTTTTGAAAATATCCGGGTATCGAAATTGAAATCTTTGCAGCGCTTTTTGCCATGCGATTGTGAATGGTTATGGTATTTCGGAGAAGAATATCGGTTAAGTCAGCGCATTTGCCGCGGCGTAATTGGATACAATTCGGCCGCGCCTTTCTGAATTCCGCATAAACATCATTGCTTTTTACAGATGCGGTATTTTCGTGGCGTCATGCCATAGGTTTGCAGGAACATTCTGTGAAAGTGGCTCTGGTTTTCATAGCCGATCGTCTGTATGATTTCCGAAACGCTCATGCTTGTCGTGCGCAGCAGTCGTTCCGCTGTTTTCAATCGCTCTTCTGCCAGAAGTTCACGGAACGGTTTTCCGAAAACTTCATGGATGCGCCGCGAAATATATTCGCTGCTGTAGCCTAATTCTTCGGCGATCGCACCGAGCGTTGCGTCGGGGTAGTTGTGTTCCAGATACATCGAAACTTTTTGTTTTAAAACCGAGTCGGGGGATGCAGCCAGTTTCCCGCCTGCCAAAGAGTCTTTATATAGTGCAAGGTATGTAAATAGCAATGAGATCAGTTGTGAAAGGACGGAAGGATCCTGTTCGTTCGGATAGGCAACGGCATAGATCAGGTTGTCCAGCAGGTTGCTGATAGGGAAGTGTCCTTGCGTTTTGAAATGCAGATATTCTCCTTCGCCGTCGGGTGCAAAATTCCGTGCGAGGAAGTCGCGCATGACAGGATTGTTCTCAACATTGTGCAGGATCACCTGCAAAAAGGTGTTCGAGGCAATAAAGTTGATGCCCAGATCGTCTTTCCCTGCCCGAAGTACACTGTGGCGGATATGTCGGTTCAAAAACAGAATATCGCCGCTTTGCAGGCAGACTTTCTCTCCCTGGATCATATGCGTGATGCTCCCTTGCAGCACGTACATGAATTCCATGTAATCATGCCCGTGTTCGGGAAAATCGATGAACCGTGTGTGCGGACGCAGCGCCATCTGCGATTTATTCAGAAGTTTCTGCGCCTGGATGATAAATTCCTTGCCGGCGGCATATTGCGTGCGGTCAATGGCGGTCTGCCCGCGCAGAATATCCTTCTCTTCATCTGTGATCTGCGTCAGTTTTTCAATAAATTCTTTTTGCATGCTTGTATTGTATCATAGTCTGTTTAAAATGTCAAGAAAAGATACTTTTTTCAATAAATAGTGTCCTTGTTTAATAAATTAAAATTCGCTATAATGTTAGCGACGGAGGAAGAAATGAAATATTATGTAGCAATCGATATTGGCGCGTCCAGCGGCAGACATATCGTCGGCTGGAAAGAAGGCGGAGAGCTTTGCACCAAGGAAGTGTATCGTTTTTATAACGGAGTGGACGATGTCAACGGAACGTTGATCTGGGATGTGGACAGATTGTTCCGCGAGATCGTAGCAGGACTGAAGGAATCGTTCCGCCAGTTCGGGAAGATCGAGAGCGTTGCGATCGATACCTGGGGCGTGGATTATGTCCTTTTGGACAAAGACGGAAAAGAGATTTTGCCTTGCCACGCGTATCGTGATGATCGTACGAAAGGGCCGATCGAAGAAGTACATAAGATCATGCCGTTCAAGGAATTGTATGCGCATACGGGTATTCAGTTCCAGCCGTTCAACACGATTTATCAGTTGTACGACGATTTGAAGAAAGGTCGGTTGGAAAAAGCGGAAATGTTCCTGATGCTTCCGGAATATTTCTCTTATAAACTGACGGGAGTTGCCAAGAAAGAATATACGGAAGCTTCGACGTCGGGACTTTTGGATGCGCGTACGGGTCAGTACGACATGGAAGTGGTGAGCCGCCTTGGTTTGCCGCAGCGTCTGTTCGGACATTTGGATGCGCCCGGTACGGAAGTGGGGGCATTAAAGGAAGAAATCGCGAAAGAAGTCGGCGGACAGACGACGGTCGTTCTGTGCGCTTCGCATGATACGGCAAGCGCTGTGGAAGGAATTCCGGAAGATTCGGTAAATATGCCGTATCTGTCGTCGGGAACGTGGTCATTGTTCGGCGTCCGTCTGAAAGAACCGATTCTGACCGAGAAGAGCTGTGAAGCAAACTATACGAACGAAGGCGGAGTGGGCTACATCCGGTTTTTGAAAAATATTATGGGCTTGTGGCTCGTGCAGTCGTTGCGTAAGGAACTGTGCCCGGATAAGTCGTTCGGAGATATTGCGGCGGAAGCGGAAAAAGGTACATACGCGGAGACGATCGATGCGGACGACTGGAGATTCCTTGCTCCCGAGAGCATGAAGGGCGCATTCGATGAATATCTGCGCGAGAATGGCAGACCTTTGCCGGAAAATACCAGCGATTATTTCCGTTGTGCGTTTATGAGCCTTGCAAACAGTTATGCGAAGGCAATGCGTGAATTGGAAAAGATCACGGGCGAAAAATACACGGGTCTCTGTATCGTCGGCGGCGGTGCGAAGAACGGATTTTTGAATGAACTGACCGAACGTGCGTGCGGCGTAAAAGTCCACGCAATCCCGATCGAAGCGACGGCGTTCGGCAATTTGAAAATACAGATGAAAAGAGGAGAAAAGTAATATGAATTCGATGTTTGACCTGGCAAAGCAGGCTTTTGCAAACTGGGGAGTCGATGCAGAAGAAGCGCTCGCGCGCGTTGCGAAGATTCCTGTATCCATTCATTGCTGGCAGGGCGATGACGTTCACGGATTTTTAGGCGCGAAAGAACTTTCCGGCGGAATCCAGACGACGGGCAACTATCCCGGTGCGGCAAGAAACCCCAAAGAATTGATGGCTGATTTCGATGTTGTGCTGTCGCTCGTTCCCGGAACGAAGAGGATCAACCTGCACGCGATCTATGCTATTTCGGATACGCCTGTGGAATTGGATAAATTGGAATACCGCCATTTTGAAAAATGGGTAAAGTATGCAAAAGAACGCAATCTCGGGATCGATTTCAACCCGACGCTCTTTTCGCATCCGATGGTAGTGGACGGACTCACGCTTTCTTCCCCGAAAAAGGAAGTTCGTGAATTCTGGATCAAACATGTCAAAGCATGCCGTGCGATCGCTGCAAAGATCGGTCAGATCCAGGGGACACCCTGCCTGAACAATATTTGGATTCCTGACGGATTCAAGGATGTTCCCGCAGACAGGCTCGGACCCCGTCAGCGCCTGAAAGAGAGCTTGGACGAGATTTTCTCGGTGAAATATCCTTCGGAATACATTGTGGACAGCGTAGAAAGCAAGGTGTTCGGTATCGGTGTGGAAAGCTATACGGTCGGAAGCAACGAATTTTATCAGAACTATGCCGCGAAAAACGGAGTTTGCTGCCTGCTCGACAACGGACATTATCACCCGTTGGAATATGTCAGCGACAAAATCCCGGCATTGCTGGCATTCTATGATAAAGTTGCTCTGCACGTAACGCGCGGCGTCCGTTGGGACAGCGACCACGTCGTCCGTCTGGAAGACGAGATCCTGGAAATTGCAAAAGAGATCGTGCGCAACAATGCAGACAATAAAGTTCTGATCGGTTTGGATTATTTCGATGCAAGCATCAACCGTGTAGCGGCTTGGACGATCGGTGCTCGCAACATGGAAAAAGCTTTGCTGTTTGCGCTCTTACAGCCGCATGCTCAGTTGAAAAAACTGCAGGATGAGGGCAAATTCACCGAACTTCTTGCCATGAGCGAAGAAATCAAGACTCTGCCTTACGGTGCGGTTTGGGATGAGTACCTGTCTCGCCAGAAAGTGGCCGGCAACGATTGGTTCAAGACGGTTCAGGCTTACGAAAAGAAGATCCTTGCTGAGCGCAAATAAGTTGTTTATTGGACGGCAATATATGCCGTGTCGATAAAAAGCAGCTGCGGCGTTAAACCATCCTCCGATGATTTATTTTATCCGTTAAAGCCGCAGTTGTTGTTTTGTTCATAGTCTCCATTATATTTGGACCTCGCAAATAGAACAAGGCGGACGCTTTTTAAGCGTCCGCCTTGTTCGTTTCTATTCGCAAACCATGCCCGCCCAGAATGTTTGTGCGGACATGAATGGATAAGATTCTGCAAAAGTCATTCTTTTCGCAGCCAAAGATGCGATTCTTTTGCGGTCTGCGGCTTGTAATAGAGGATCGGTGTTTTTTATAGCAAGGCTGCAAAGAAAAGTTGTAAATTGAATATCCCTTGCTGATTACTCGGCAAAGAAATAGCATACAGTTTCTTTATTTTAATTTACGAATGGTTTTGTATGGTGTATAATAAGAGGGATCAGAAATATGAGGTGATATTTGTGAAGAAATGCAGGGTCAAAAAGAAAGCGGAAGAAGCGGTGGTACCTTATAAGGAAACAGCCGAAAAGGAATGTAAAACGGCCGAAAAAGACGGGCAAGACATTTTATCGGAAAAAGAGGCGGACGCGGAAGCAAAGGCGTGCGGCCGTATGCAGTCTCAAAACGATGGAGCGGGGGCGGCGGAAAAGACAGACAAGAGCGGGGATGAAAGTAAAGCGGTCAAACGCCGTGCTTTGATTGAAAAGTTAAAATTGATTCTGGTTTTATGTTTATCCTTTTTGAAAATAGGACTTTTCACATTCGGCGGCGGATATGCCATGATCGCACTGATCCAGAAAGAATTTGTTTCCAAAAGAAAATGGATAGGGGAAACGGAATTTATGGATGTGGTCGCGATTGCAGAATCTACTCCCGGCCCGCTCGCCATCAACAGCGCGACATATATCGGCTATAAGGTCGGAAAGACGGCGGGCGCCGCGATTTCTACCCTGTGTGTATGCATACCTTCTTTTGTGATCATTTATCTGATATCCCTGTTTTTTGATGCGTTTTTAAAATTTACCGTAGTACAGTACGCGTTTAAAGGCATACAGGTCTGCGTCGTTTTTCTGATTTTTACGGCCGGTTGGAAAATGCTCAAGCAAATGCAGAAAGATTTGTTTAATTGGATTTTATTTATCGGCACATTTTTATGTTTGGTATTGTTTTCGATAACGGCAATCGATTTTTCATCCGTGTTTTACATTCTGATTTGCGGAGCGGTGGGGCTCGGTATTTATCTGATTTCCCTGGCACGTAAAAGAGAAGGGAAAAAATCGGCAACAGTTTCGACGCAAAAACAATGCAACGTAGAGCAAAAAAACAAACCAAATCTGCAAATTGATCAGTCTTCGAATGGAAAAACGAAGAACGGTGCGCATGGAAAAGATACTTCGGTTGAGAATGTTCAAAACGGGAGCGGCTTGCAAGCGGAAACAGAAAAAGGACAATCGACAAACGAGCATGAGACAACAAAGGATGATGAACGGCCGTGCGGTCATGAAAGAATACAGGGTGAAGAGCAAACAAAGGTGCAGGAGAGTGTAAAGAAAACGGATCGAGCGTTTCTTCAGACAAAAAAAGAAGAAAAAGCTTCAAAGGAGAATGAAAGATGATTTATTGGGAGCTTTTTCTTGTATTTTTAAAGATCGGAGCGGTATCGTTTGGCGGCGGATACGGAATGATATCGCTCTTGCAGGATGAGGTCGTGGCGCACGGCTGGCTGACGGAAGAAATGCTGATGAATTTTATTGCCGTAGCAGAATCGACGCCGGGTCCGATTGCGGTGAACGTGGCGACGTTTGTAGGTTCGTCGCAGGCAGGCGCGGTGGGCGCACTTTTGGCAACGCTCGGAGTTGTACTGCCTTCCTTTTTTATCATTCTTTTGATCGCGGCGATCTTGCACAACCTTTTAAAATTTAAAGGGGTGCAGGCTGTACTGGGGGGCATTCGTCCGAGTATTGTCGGATTGGTTTTAGGCACTTCCGTTACGATGTTCCTGACAACGTTGTTTGGTTTTTCAGCGATCGGGCAGGGTTTTTCTTTGGATTGGCGGGCTTGCGTGATCTTGGTATTGCTGTTCGCGCTGTGGTTCGGACTTAAAAAATGGAAAAAGATAGAACTTTCGCCCATTTTTTTGATTCTTTTGTCCGCTGTTTTGGGTATAGGTTTTTACGCCATTCCTCTCTGAGCATTCGGTACAGACGTTCAAGAAAGTATGACTGTGCAGAGATCGCGAAAGACTTTAAGGCGGCTCAGTTATGCGTTTTGGTTTGGTTCCGAAGAAAAATAAAGGTTTTGCTTGCGCATTTTTTCGTTTTTCCGATGTCCGAAATTATTGAATTCTGTAACAAATTTTTAGGTACGTATAAGCAAATTTTGGAAAAATGCATGTAAAATGTTGCCATATTTACAATTGTATGGTACAATGTTCTTACTCTTAATAGTCTATACAGGAGGAAAATTGTATGAATAAGAGTGAGTTGGTAGCAAAAATTGCTGAAGAAGTTTCGCTGAAAAAGAGCGATGTGGAAAAAGTGCTGGATGCATTTGTTTCCAATGTAAAGGATGTAATGGCAAAAGGGGACAAGCTGCAGCTGGTCGGTTTCGGAACATTTGAGGCGAAAGACCGTGCGGCAAAGGAAGGCGTAAATCCTGCGACGGGAGAAAAGATCGCCATCGCTGCCTGCAAAGTACCGTCTTTTAAAGCGGGCAAAGCGCTCAAAGATGAATTGAACAAATAATTTGAAAAGAAAGGCGCAGCGGAATTTCCGTTGCGCCTTTCTTTTTCGTTAGCAATTTTGCAGACTGTGCTTTTTCTAAGTCAAGGAAATTCGGCGACCGTGTTTACGATGCGTATTCGGATTCCCTTGATTTTTTTGTATTAGGCATTTGAAATCGGGGCAGAGCCCTGATCGGGAGAAAAAGATTGCCTGTTGTTTGGGCAATATTAATTTTCTGCGTCTTTGGTTTTGACACGGAAAACCGCGCGCACGGTTGCAGTAAAGATAACGCGGTTTTCGGTGATATTTCCGCTTATCCCATAGCAGCTCGGATAACAGCAGGTTTCTTCTACGCGCACAAGTTCTCCAGTCGAGCCCAGGGCGGCGGCTTTTTTCTTTGCGTCTTCGATCGCCAGCTGCAAGGCGCGAATGCGATGCTGTGAATCGTCTTTGCAACTGTAAGAGGTTCCCTCGATGCAATTCAGACCTGCTTGCGTCAGCTTTTCGCGGATCTGCGGAAGGCTGTCTGTTTTTTCTGTTTCAAAAGAAAAATATTTGGAAGCAGTATAACCGTTCTGGCCATACATGGGAGAAACATTGGAGTGGCATTCGGTTACCGTTCCGTATTCGGAGAAAGCTTGGCGAACTTTTGCCGCAATTTCTTCGCATTTGGTTTCGGCGGTGCTCATATCGTCTGCCATTGTCTGGATGCTTCCGGAAAAAGAACACAGGTCCGCCTCTGCTTCCCAAGTTGCCGTACCTGTTACGATCAGATTGGCGTTGCCGATCTGTGTATCGGCGGATGCGCAGAGAGTGCCGAAAGTCAGAACTGAAGTGAGTATCAGAAGGGTAAGAACGGGTAAAATTTTTTTCTTCATAAAACAATACCTCCGGGTAGATTTATCTTATTTTGCCGCAATTTTCCTTTTCTATGCACCTGATTTCTTCGCAAAATTAAGCGAAATTTTTTTTGAGATCGAAAATCTGCGGCGGCAGCAAAATTGTTTGCGCGTGTTGTTGACAAAAGCGTTAAAAGGCGTATAATTATCTGAGAAATAATCGAACCGCGGCCGACTTTACGAAGTTCGAGACTGCGGGCAAGATGTGCATGTTTGTCGGACGCAAGTGGGTGCGCAGGGAACAAACTGCGGGAGTATAAATAAATTTTAAAAGATTTCAAGTAAGGAGAAAAAAATTATGAGAGACGATACAAAGTTTGACAGGCGGGCTTATCTGAAACCGATTTGGTATCCTGGCATTATGTATCATGAAACGGTGCTTCTGGTCGGAGAAGAAGATGCGGCTCCGTTAATATATGAACCCGAGCGGATTCTTTCTGTCCGTGATTACGGATTGAATATTGAATATAAAGAAGGGGTCGATTATGCCGTGGAAGGGAAAAAGATCAGGCGTCTTCTCGGATCATCGATGCCGTTTTTTGAGTTTGACGAGTATTATCGTAAAACACCGGATTCGATAGAGGTACGCCTCAATGCAGATCTTTTGCCTGCAAACGAAAAAGAAAGCCGTTACCTGAAATACGGAGAAGGGGATACGTTTACAAAGCAGCAGATTGCCGTAACGTATGTACATAAAGATGCTTGGAAAGGAATCAAACCGACAGGAAGACCGCAGAACCTTTCGGATGCAATTCGAAAAATCAAGGACGGAAAAGCCAAAATTGAGTTTTTCGGAGACAGCATAACGGTAGGTTGCAACGCGAGCGGAACGATCTACGGGGGGAATAATCCTCCTTACTGTGAGAGTTGGCCGGAAATGGTCGTGCGTTATTTGCAGGATAAATACGGAGTAGAGCTGGAAGTTACCAATACTGCCATCGGCGGGACAACGACCCGTCAGGGAGCAGACCGATTTGAAAAGGATGTGCTTTCCTATGCTCCGGATCTTCTGATCATCGGTTACGGGATGAACGATCCGGGCACGAGCTTAGAGGAATACAAGGGAATGATCGGACAAATGATCGGGCAGTATCGGCAAAAGGTTGCCGACGGAAATGTGATCCTGATTTCTCCGATGCTTCCGAACGTCGAAACGAATTGGTGCGTTTTACAGCCTCAGTTTGAAAAAGTTCTGGCTGAACTTGCAGAAGAAAATAATTTTTGTGCGCTCGCACCCATGACGTCTCTGCACAGGGATATTCTCAAAGCAGGGAAACGCTACAGGGATATGACGGGCAACAATGTCAACCATCCGAATGATTTTATCATACGCGTCTATGCTCAGGCCGTACTCACAGCTTTGTTGGGCAATGATTTTTTGGAGGATTACGCTTCGGAAGAGTAAAGATGCATTGAAAGCTCACTTTAAAAGTTGAAGGATTCTGTTCGGAAAAGTAAAGATGAATGCTCGATTCAGCCCCTGAAAAGGTAAATGGATTTTATGGAGCGCCCCGCGGCAGTGAAGATCGCCGCGGGGCGCTTTTT
>CASEWU010000203.1 GCA_949291725.1 uncultured Bacillota bacterium | reverse complement strand
CTTTTTTCTGACTGGCAGGTCAGTTCTTATTTTACACAATCGGAGTCTTTTTTTCAAGACTCATCGGTAAACCTCTTTTCAACCACGCGACTATCGCGTGGTTTTCGTTATACAAAAAGAAAGGGCTTGCGGAAAGTTCCGCAAGCCCTTTTGCCGTTGTTCAAAGTTTTTAATGATCGGCTTAAACTAAAATTAAGGCCAAAACCGTCTCAAATTACTTCGGCAAGCTCGGCAGCCTTTTTGCATCCGTCTGTCTTGTCTATGTCCCCGATATTCAATACTCCGGGGATAAGAACTTCGCCGACCGACTTCCATTTGAGCAACGCCGCCGTTCGTTCGTAGGGAATACGAACTCCGTCTAATACAGATATATCCTCTTCTTCGCAACAAGCGATCAGCGCGCATTCTTTGCCGGCAACGTCTTTTCCGCCGACACATAGGGAATACATTTTATCGATAACGCATTTTATCTGCGCCGGAATGGAATACCAATACACAGGCATAGTAAAGACGATCGCATCCGCTTCCAGGATAGACGGCGCCAATTCATTGAAATCGTCATCAAAACTGCACGCTTTACCCGTCTTGTAACAGGTTTCGCAGGCATGGCACCCGCTGACGTGTTTAAAAGCCGCGTCAAACCTTGTAACACTGTACCCCTTTGCCTGAGCGGCCTTTATAAAAGCCTCCGTCATGGCAAAACTATTGCCCTTTTTTCTGGGACTGCCCGTTATAACTACAATTTTCTTGCTCATAATAAATTCTCCTTATTTTTTGATTGTATCAGAATTCTGATTGTATGCTTTTGCAACGCATTTCCACTCGCCGTTCATCTTCAAGAGCAAAAGATAATCGGTGAAGTCAATGCGGTTACCCCAATTTTCTTCGAGAACGCGAACAACAGCCAGCGTCTCTTCCAACGCAATGACATCGATCCGCGCTTTAAAGTTTTTATCTCCTCCCACTGTATCCACGTTTTTATAAAACTGCTCAATAGAGCCGTGTTCAAGCTTTCCGTCCAGATAACCGAACAATACGGCTTCGTCAATAAACAGCTGCTTTGCATATTTGCTATCGCCCTCGGCAACGCTTTTTACAAAATTTTGTGCCGCCGCTTCCACGGCTTCATACTCTTCGATTTCCGATCTCATAAAATCTCCTTTTTAATTTATAAAATGTGTACGCATCCTGGGCTCGTACACCGGAACGGAAACCCCGGCTTTTCTGCCCGCTTCGATACATTTCAACAGCCATGCCATATTCTCGCCCAAAGTTCGCATCGTTTGCAAGCCTTCTTTGTCTTTACGGACATCTTCCGGCGTAAAACCGTGGACCTGATTCCAATACTGTGAACCCACAACGTGCATATTGGATATCAAAAAATACTTGTTCAGTCTGTCGAAAGCGGCACTCGCTCCGCCCCTTCGGCAGGATACCACAGCCGCCGCAAGTTTGCCTGCCATTTTTGCCTCGTTGGGATAGAACAGCCGATCGAGAAAAGCAGCTGTCCCGAAGGCCCGGCATAGTATACGGGCGAACCCACGATGATGCCGTCATACTCGTCTAATTTTGCCGCAACCTCATTTACCGCATCATCGAAGACGCATTTTCCTGTTTCATGGCATTTTCCGCAAGCAATACAGCCGGCTATAGGCTTTTTCCCGAGATATAAAATTTCCGTATCGATTCCGTGCTTTTGTAATGTTTTACCGACTTCCGTCAGCGCGGTGTATGTACAGCCCTTTTCATTCGGACTGCCATTGATCAATAAAACTTTCATTCTAATCCTCCCGATTTCTCTTGACAGAATATATTTTATACCATATAATGCTTTTGTCAAGTACGCACAATAAAGTGCGATACTAACATAAAGTAGAGTGTAAAAGGGAGTATTTTGGGGTGGATATTTCAAAAAACAGGTGCATCGCATCGGAAAAATTGAGCGACACGGGGTTCAGCTATACACTTTCTCTCATAAGCGGTAAATATAAAATGACGATTTTATATACCCTCATGGAATTTAAAGTAGTGCGTTACAATGAATTGCAACGTTATATCAAAGGGATTTCATACAAAACATTAAGTTTATCGTTAAAAGAACTGGAAAACGACGGCCTTATTATCCGTAAAGAATACCCGCAGATCCCGCCGAAAGTAGAATACAGTTTGTCGGAACGCGGAAAATCGCTTATGCCGATTCTTGACGGTATGTGCGAATGGGGAGATAAAAACCGAATCTGACAAAAAACGCTTACTTATCCCCTATTGATCACCGTCCGGCAGGATATCGGAAATACGGATACCCTTCCAGTTCGACTTGATTTGTTTTTAATTTTACTGAACCGATACCTGCTTGTATTCCCTGGCCGCATAAAAAAATAAAATTTTACCGCTTGGGTTTTGACGGCGCGCTTTTTATAAAAAGGCGCGCCGTCCGTT
>CASEWU010000202.1 GCA_949291725.1 uncultured Bacillota bacterium | reverse complement strand
CATAAAAAACGCAAAGCGGAGGGGCGCATAAGTTTGCGCCCCTCCGCTTTGTAGATTGAAATATTGATTTAAACGTTAAAGCGGAACAAAACGACGTCTCCGTCCTTGATAACGTAATCTTTTCCTTCCGAACGGACTTTGCCTTTTTCCTTTGCGGCATTGTAGTTTCCGCATTCGAGAAGAGTCTGCCAGTCGACGACTTCGGCGCGGATAAAACCTTTTTCGAAATCGGTATGGATCTTGCCCGCAGCCTGCGGTGCTTTTGTGCCTTTGGTGATCGTCCAGGCGCGCGTTTCTTTTTCGCCTGCCGTCAGGTAGCTGATGAGCCCGAGCAGAGAATAAGACTTTTTGATCAGGCGGGAAAGACCGCTTTCACGCAGGCCGAGTTCTTCCAGGAACATCTGGGCTTCATCGGGCGGAAGCTGGGAAAGTTCTTCTTCTGTTTTCGCGCAGATGACGAGCACCTCGCTGCCTTCTTTGGCGGCAAATTCTTCTACCTGTTTTACAAACGGCAAGTCGGCGTCGGCTTTGCCCATATCTTTTTCAGAAATGTTGGCGGCGTAAATGACAGGTTTGGAAGTAAGCAGGAATAAATTCTGCATGAGTTCCTGTTCTTCCTCGGAAAGCTGCATGGTTCTGGCGCACTGTTCTTTGGAAAGATGTTCGTAAACTTTCTGCAAAAACTCAGCTTCGGCGAGGAATTTTTTGTCGCCGCCTTTGGCGGAATTTTTTGCACGGTCGAGCCGTCTTTGAACGGTTTCCATGTCCGAGAGGATGAGTTCGAGATTGATGGTAGTGATATCGCGGACGGGATCGATGGAATTTTCAACGTGCGTGATGTTTTCGTCTTCGAAACAGCGCACGACGTGAACGATCGCATCTACTTCGCGGATGTGAGAAAGGAATTTATTCCCCAGCCCTTCGCCGTGAGAAGCGCCCTTGACAAGTCCTGCAATATCGACAAATTCGATGACGGCGGGTGTGATTTTTTTGCTGTCGTAAAGGGCGGCAAGTTTGTCCAGCCGTTCATCGGGGACGGCAACGACGCCGACATTGGGTTCGATGGTGCAGAAGGGATAGTTGGCGGCTTCAGCGCCCGCATGCGTGATTGCGTTAAAGAGTGTGGATTTTCCGACGTTCGGAAGACCGACGACACCTAATTTCATGATAAATACCTCTGTGCAGTGTACGGCATTGAGGCCGTGCAGTGTTCATACTTCTCTTATTATAATACAAAAAAGAAAATAATCAAAATAAAAGGCAGGGCAAAAGCTGAAAAAGTTGTCAAAAAGCGGAATTTATGATAAACTTGTAAAGAATGAAGACAAAGCAGAGGTTATTATGGATTTTAAAAGACACATTGCCGCGCATATCCAAGCGGGAGAATTGAGTGAAGACGAAATTTATTCGATGTTGGCATTGCCGCCGAATACGGAGATGGGAGATTTTGCTCTGCCGTGTTTTCGGCTTGCAAAGACAATGCGGAAAGCGCCCGCGCTGATCGCGCAGGAGATCGCGGACAATTATAAAAAGGATGACATCGTATCCCAAGTGAGTGCGGTAAACGGGTACGTGAATTTCAAGATCAACCGCGCCGTATGGACGGAACAGACGCTCGGCCGGATTTTTGCGGAGCGTGAAAAGTACGGTTCGTCGGAAGAAGGACAGGGCAGGACTGTCTGTATCGACTATTCGTCTGTGAATATTGCGAAGCCGTTTCATATCGGGCATTTATCGACGACGGTACTGGGGAGTTCTCTCTATAAGCTCCACAAATTTTTAGGGTATCATCCTGTCGGGATCAATCATTTAGGGGATTACGGCACGCAGTTCGGAAAGCTGATCTCGGCGTACAAGCGCTGGGGGAAGAAAGAGGATATAGAAAAAGGCGGGCTTCGGGCGCTGAACGCTCTGTATGTGCGCTTTCATGAAGAAGCGGAAAAAGATCCGTCTCTGAACGACGAGGCGCGCGCATTTTTCAAAAAGATCGAAGAAAAGGATGAAGAGAGTGTAGCGCTTTTCAACTGGTTCAAGGAACTGACCCTGAAAGATGTGGGCAGGATCTATGAAATGCTGGACGTGCATTTTGACAGTTGGGCGGGCGAGAGTTTTTACAATGATAAAATGCAGCCCGTGATCGACGAATTGCGTGAAAAAGGGCTGTTAAAGGAGAGTGAGGGCGCGCAGATCGTGGATCTGGAAGCGTACGGAATGCCGCCGTGCATTATACTGCGTTCGGACGGGGCGTCCCTGTATGCCACGCGCGATATTGCAGCGGCGATCTACCGCAAGAAAACCTATGATTTTTATAAATGCCTGTACGTTGTCGCGTACCAGCAGAATCTGCATTTCAAGCAGTTTTTCAAAGTATTGGAACTGATGGGCAAGGAATGGGCCAAAGATCTTGTGCACGTTGCATACGGTATGGTGTCGCTGGAAGACGGATCGATGTCTACGCGCAAGGGAAAAGTCGTATATTTGGAGGACGTCATACAAAAATGCGTGCAAAAAGCGCTGACGATCATTACGGAAAAGAACCCTTCGCTGGAGAACAAAGAAGCCATTGCCAAGACGGTCGGCGTGGGGGCGGTGATCTTCGGAGCGCTGTATAACAACAAGATCAAGGACATTACGTTCTCCTACGATAAAGTACTGAATTTTGAAGGCGAGACATCCTGTTATGTGCAGTACACCTGCGCGCGCGCAAACAGTGTGCTGGAGAAAGGCGGAAAGGCGGCGTCATGGAAAGCGGGAGATATCTGCCCGCAGGAATTCGAACTTGTCAAGCGGTTGGCAGATCTGCCGAATGTATTGCACGATGCACTGGAAAAATACGAACCTTGTCTGATTGCGCGCTATGCCGTAGATCTGGCGCAGGTGTATAATAAATTCTATTTTGACTGTTCGATCCTGAATGCGGAAAAGGAAACGCGGGAATTTCGTCTGGCGTTGACGGAAGCGACGCTGATCACTCTGAAGAACGCGTTGGGACTGTTGGGAATCGGCGTACCGGAAAAGATGTAAAGGAAGACAGGCAGGCGGAACCTATGATAAAAGCGGTCATTTTTGATTTGGACGGAACGGTACTGGACACATTGCCGGATCTGAATGCGTGCATGAATGCGGCGCTGGAGAAATACGGCTGCCCGAAGATCACGCTGAAACAGACGCAGGCGTATGTGGGGCATGGCGGTTTGCAGTTTGCGGAGTGTGCGTTGCCGGAAGAAAAGCGCGGACAGGCGGAATTTTTTTATCGGAATGTCTACTGCCCGATCCATTTTTGCTGTAAAAACGAACATACCAGGACGTTTCCGCAGGAAAAAGAGTGTATGGACGCACTGAAAAAAGCGGGAATAAAACTTGCCGTCGTTACGAATAAATCGCAGCAGGCGGCGGATGTTTTGGGAAGAACGCTTTTGAAGGACTTTGGTTTTGACGTGATATTCGGGAATCGGGACGGAATTCCCGTCAAGCCCGATCCGACGAGCACGCGCATGGTTTTGAAGGAGCTCGGCGTTTCGGAAAAAGAGGCGGTGTTCGTAGGGGACGGCGATACGGATGTGCAGACGGCTCACAATGCCGGTATGCGGAGCGTGAGCGTTCTGTGGGGATATCGCACGAAAGAACAATTGCTGGATGCGGGCGCGGAACGCTTTGCAGAAACGTTTCCGCAATTGCAAGAGATACTTTTAAGTTTGTAATAAGTTATGAAAAAAATCGGTTTGCGCACAATGTTGAGTGCAAACCGATTTTTTTTGGGAAAATGCCTGTTCAGAATTTTTTCAAAGAAAGATGACGCCCAAAGAAAGGGGCAGAGAAAAAATTTTGCCGTAAGAAAGTTTTTTGGGAGGGGCGGGACAAAAATGCGAGCAAATCATCGGAAAACAATAAGATATCGTAAAAAACCGAGAAAATAAAGATAACGCGAGCCCGGAAAAATGTGATATACTGAAACCGAAAAAGGTGCCGGACAGGTACAGCGAGGAGGAAGCATGAAGAAGGTAAAAGTAGGGATTGTCGGGTTAGGATGCCGCGGCAGTTTGTTGGCGGATTTGACGGCGGGCATGGAAGAAGCGCAGATCACGGCGGTGTGCGATGTGTATGAAGACAGAACGGCATCGGCGGCGGATAAGATCGAGAAAAAGTGCGGAAAGCGTCCGAAGGAATACTTGGATTTCATGAAGATGCTTACGGATGCGAATGTAGAGGCAGTGATCATAGCGACATCGTGGGATGAGCATATCCGAATGGCGATCGAAAGCATGAAAGCGGGTAAGATCACGGCGGTTGAGGTAGGCGGTGCCTATGATGTGGAAGAATGCCGTGAGCTTGTCCGCACTTATGAGCAAACGCGTACACCGTTTATGTTTTTGGAAAATTGCTGTTACGGAAAATTCGAGCTTTTGTCCACGGCTCTTGTTCGAGCGGGAAAGCTGGGCACGATCGTGCATTGCCACGGTGCATACGGGCACGATTTACGGGACGAGGTGTTGGGCGGAAGGGTAAACCGGCATTATCGCCTGGAAAATTACAGGCACAGAAACTGTGAAAATTATCCGACGCATGAATTGGGGCCGATCGCGCGGCTTTTAGGGGTCAATCGCGGAAATCAGATGCTGTCGCTTGTTTCCGTTGCATCCAAGGCGGCGGGGTTGGAAGAATTTTCCTACACGGACAAAAATCCGGACCCTTCGTTAAGGGGGGAGAAGTTTGCCCAGGGCGATATCGTGAATACGATCATTACCTGCGCAGGCGGTGAGACGATATCGTTGAAATTGGATACGACGCTGCCGCGGTATTATTCGAGGGAATTCACCGTACGGGGAACGAAAGGGCTGTGCCTGCAGGATATTGACGCTGTTGTGTTGGACGGGGAAGAAAATCTTCATGAATTTTATGATCCGGAAGAATCTGTTCGCAAATATCTCTGCAATTCGGTAAAATTTGCGGAATATCTGCCCAAGATTTGGAAGAATATCGGAAAAGAGCAGTTGGAAGCGGGGCATGGGGGCATGGATGCACTGATGCTGTCCGAATTTTATAACGCAATTTTGACAGGATCTCCTATGCCGATCGACGTATACGATGCGGCAGCCTGGATGTGCATAACGGCGCTTTCGGGTGAATCGATCGCGAGGGGCGGTATGCCTGTATCGATCCCGGATTTTACGTGCGGGAAATGGATCACGCGGAAGAATAAGGACGTCGTGCCGCTCGGATAAGCAGGGTAAGGTCTTCGGCCTGAGGCGGAAAATAAATTTGAGAGCGAATAGATTTATTCGCTCTCAAAAATCTTTTGGCTTCATTATAATTTGCCGAGCCGGACATCATAAAAAGAAGCTCCGGACTTTGTGATATTTCTGTACTGGGAAGGGGACATCCCCGTTATTTTTTTAAATTGCCACGAGAAGTATTGCACGCTGTCGAAGTTCATTGCGTCGCTGATTTCTTGGAAGGAATGCTTGTTTTCGAAAATCAGTTCCTGCGCTTTGCGTATGCGCTGTCGGATGTAATAATCGATGACGCTCATTCCGGTATATGTTTTGAATACGGAAGAAATCCTTGAAACGCTGTAACCGACCTGTTTTGCGATAAAGTCGAGGGAAATTTTTTCACAGATATTTTTTTCAATGGTTTTCAGGACGGAAAGCACGAGCGCATTATCGGTGGAAGGCTGGGCTGAACTTTGCGAATCGGGATCGGCGGTGTTTTGACGAAGCAAACGCAGGAAAAGCAGTTCCAGCAGATTTTTTACGGTTTGTTCCGCCGCAAAAGGAACAGGGTTCGCTTTATTTTGATCGGAAAACTGCATCTTATCGGCGACGAGAGACGTTCCGTCTGCAATGATGTTCAGAATATAATT
>CASEWU010000201.1 GCA_949291725.1 uncultured Bacillota bacterium | reverse complement strand
CGCGCTTTTTGCGCGCCGCCGCTTTCTGTTTATACAAAGCAGCTAAACAAACCGTATTCCGACAAATCAAAAAACTTTGCAGATGCTTTTCGCAATTGCATGACCTTAAAAGAGGGCGACGAAAATCCGTCGCCCTCTGCTCTTTTAATTATACCCCTTCCGTTGCAACATTGATTTGACTTCCGTCTTTTCCGGTACAATTCGTAAAAGTCAACGTACCCTGCCGCAGAGTCCAAGGTTTCGCATCCGCCGAACCATGCACACAAATGTCGTGCGTGAACGCTGCGCCCCCATTGTCCACCTGTTTATCGAAAGATCCCGTATTTCTGCAGTTTTCAATCAATACTCCGTTTACTGTTTTTTCGGAAATCGTATTGGTATCCTTAAAGTCGCCGGTTTGCTGGAAAGTATCAAAAATACCGGAAGCCGTTCCGACTGTATCTTTATAATTTGTATCGGCAAGTATTGTTTCCACCTTTCCGCTTGCATTTACGCCGGCGATCACCTTCGCCGTGATCGTTCCGGAATTTGAACAATCCGTAATAAGAACCGAACCCTTTGTGGAAAGACGCGCTAAAATGCCTGCCGCATGCAACGCCGTTACCGACTTGGTGTTCTGACATTCTTCGATCAGCAATTTAAACGTCGTATTCGTCTGGATCACGATCGATACAATGCCGCCTGCCGTACTGTGTCCCGCCACGCTGGGAACAGAATAGTCCGAAACCAATGTCGCATTGTTGGTGCAGTTGCTGATCGTTACCTGTCCGTACATATAGTCGCCGGAAATTCCGCCGATAAACCCGACAATGCCGCCCACTCTGCTGTGTCCGACAATGTTTCCCGAAACGGTTACGTTACTGATCGTCGTATTGATTTCTCCTTCCGATCCCAACTTATAAATACCGCCGATCGCGCCTGCAACCGTATGATTTCCGTACGAAGTTCCGCCCTCTTTTTCATCCAGACCGGGAATACCGGGCTTGTTGATGTCGACATTTTCGATCGTTACATTTTCAAACCGTTCTCCCGTAAAAATAGAGACAAACGCATAAAACGTGTAGTTTTTTGCACTGCCGCCCTGAATCTGATCGCTGACGGCGGTGGTATCTGTCATGCGAAGATTGCTGATGGTAAAACCGTTGCCGTTAAAATTACCGCCCATCCGATCGATCGAATTCCACTCTGCACCTTCCAGATCGATATTTCCGCCGAGATATAAGTCGATGTCTTCGTCCTTATGCTCATCAAGATACTGCGCCGCCGAAACAAGCCTGTCCGCCCGATCGACCTTGATCGCGGTAACGGCTCCGCCCTCTTTCACGACGCCGTATGTTTTGGCGCCGTCTTGTTTATCGGTCAGATCGCTCGTCCCTATTTCGTTCGTCAGCCAGTCTTCTTCTCCTTTAATGCTCCCTTCCAGCGTAGCCCAGGCTTCGCTTCCGTCATACTCAAGATACTTGTATTCTTCCGGATAAATGACTGTATAATCTTCCGTACTGATATACAAAACACGGTTGATGGAACGCACCCACACGAATGCCGTATTCTTTGCGAGCGTCGAATAGTTTTTCGCGTTCATTCCCGCATCTTCCAGGATCGCCAACGCCTCACTCAGCGTTTCCAGTTCCCCGTCCACTTCCGCATTCTGCAATGCAAGATTCATGTTCCGCACGGCAGATTGATCCGATGACTGGTTCGCTTTGTCGATAAGACTCGTAAACGTCGGGATCAGAACCGCAGCCAGGATCGCAATCACCGCGATCACGATCACAAGCTCCGTGATCGTAAACGCTCTCTTCAGCTTCTTTACCATCTTTTTTTCTCCCTTCTTTTTTTCCCTTAATGAGCTTTTTCTTCTGCACGCAGAAGAAAAAGAGGCGCGCCTCTTTTTTCCGATCTCTTCCGGGATATTTTCATTATAAACGATATACGGCATAGTGTCAATGCTATTTTTCATATTTTCACAAAGAAGTTCTGCACCGTCTTGCCTGATAAAAGAATTCGAACGTTTGGCCGCCCTATCCAAAAAAATCGATACCGTCAGACCCGTAAAAACACACGGCAGCTGTCCGTCCGTGCAAAAATTTTTGCACGGACGGACAGCTGCCGTGTGT
>CASEWU010000200.1 GCA_949291725.1 uncultured Bacillota bacterium | reverse complement strand
CCACAACCTTGATGAAAACAGCGGACATCATTCTTGCAACGGGCGGCCCCGGCATGGTGCGCAGTGCGTACAGTTCGGGCAAGCCGGCGCTCGGCGTGGGAGCGGGAAATACGCCTGCCATTATCGATGAAACGGCAGATATTACGGTGGCGGTCAATTCGATCATTCATTCGAAGACTTTTGACAATGGTCTTATTTGTGCATCGGAGCAGTCGGTGATTGCGGAAGATGCGGTCTATGATGCGGTGAAAGCTGAGTTTGTCAAGCGTGGGTGCCATATTCTGACGGATGAGGAAAAAGATAAAGTCCGTAATACGATGATCATTAACGGCGCGTTGAACGCTAAGATCGTGGGGCAGAGCGCACCGAAGATTGCGGAGATCTGCGGGTTCAAAGTAGAGCCTACGGCGAAGATTTTGATCGGCGAAGTGGAAAGTGTGGAACTGGAAGAAGCGTTTGCCCATGAAAAGCTGTCGCCGGTGCTTGCGCTGTATCGTGCGAAAGATTTTGATGAAGCGGTGGCAAAGGCAGAGAGACTGATAGCGGACGGCGGCTACGGTCATACCTCATCTTTATATATTAATCAACTTACACAGAAGGCTAAAATAGCGAAATGGCAGGAAGCGATGAAGACGTGCCGCATGCTGATCAATATGCCGTCCTCGCAGGGAGCGATCGGGGATATTTACAACTTTAAGCTGACTCCTTCGCTTACGCTCGGATGCGGATCGTGGGGCGGAAACTCGGTTTCGGAAAACGTAGGGGTGAAGCATTTGTTGAATATCAAGACCTTAGCGGAGAGGAGAGAAAATATGCTGTGGCTGAGACTTCCTGAAAAAGTATATCATAAAAAAGGTTGCCTGCCTGTGGCGTTGGATGAATTGAAGAATGTAATGGGAAAGAAAAAAGCGTTCATAGTTACGGACGAATTCCTTTACAAAAACAATTATATCAAGCCGATTACGGATAAACTTGACGAAATGGGGATTCGGTACACTTGTTTTTATGATGTGGCGCCTGATCCGAATCTTGCATGCGCGAAAGCGGGTGCGAAGCTTATGACGGAGTTTGAACCGGATGTGATCATTGCATTGGGCGGCGGATCGGCGATGGATGCAGGCAAGATCATGTGGGTTTTGTACGAACATCCGGAAGTGGATTTCATGGATATGGCGATGCGTTTCATGGATATCCGCAAAAGAATATACACATTCCCGAAGATGGGTGAAAAGGCATATTTCATAGCGGTGCCGACTTCGGCGGGTACGGGATCTGAAGTAACGCCGTTCGCGGTTATTACGGATGAAAAGACAGGCATCAAATATCCTTTGGCTGATTATGAGTTGTTGCCGAAGATGGCGATCATAGACGCAGACTTTATGATGAACATGCCGAAAGGTTTGACGAGCGCATCCGGTATCGATGCTTTGACGCACGCATTGGAGGCATATGCGTCCATCATGGCGACGCCTTATACGGACGGTCAGGCACTGGTGGCGATGAAACTGATATTTGAATATCTGCCGCGCGCGTATGAGAATGGGGCGAATGATCCGGTTGCGCGTGAAAAGATGGCGGACGCGTCGACGATGGCGGGCATTGCGTTTGCGAATGCGTTCCTGGGAGTATGCCATTCCATGGCGCACAAACTTGGTGCATTCCATCATTTGCCGCACGGAGTTGCGAATGCGCTTATGATCAGTGAAGTGATCCGTTTCAACAGTGCGGAAGTGCCGACGAAAATGGGTACGTTCCCGCAGTACGCATACCCGCATGCGAAGGCGCGCTATGCGGAAGTTGCGGATTTCCTTGGCTTTGGCGGAAAAGACGACGATGCGAAGGTAAAGAATCTGATCAGGGCGATCGAAGAATTGAAGGCGAAGGTCGGGATCAGAAAGACGATCAAAGATTACGGTGTGGATGAGAAGAATTTCCTCGATCGTCTGGACGAGATGTGTGATCAGGCATTTGATGACCAGTGCACGGGAGCGAACCCTCGTTATCCGCTCATTTCGGAAATCAAGGATATGTATCTTAAATGTTATTACGGTAAATAAGGAGGGGAAGAAAGATGGCAGAAATTATTCAGAAAACGAATAAAAAGACGATCTATCGGGAAGGCAAGACGCTTGTAAAGCTTTTTAATGACGAATATCCGAAGTCGGATGTCCTGAACGAAGCGTTGAACACGGCGCGGGTAGAAGAGGGTACATCTTTGAATGTGCCGGCTGTTCACGAAGTTACCAAAGTGAACGGGGAATGGGCGATCATTTTGGACTATGTGGAAGGCAAGACGATGCAGCAGCTGATGGATGAAAATCCGGGTAAGATGGCTGAATACCTGGAAGAGTTTGTGGATCTGCAGGTTGAAGTATTGAATCAGAAAGTTCCTCTCTTGACGAAGCTGAAGGATAAGATGCACAGGAAGATTTCTTCCACGAAGTTTGATAAAACGACGCGCTATGATTTGCATATTCTGCTGGATTCCCTGCCTGAACATGACAAACTTTGCCACGGCGATTTTAATCCCGGGAATATTATTGTCAGCCCCGACGGGAGAAAATTTATCATTGACTGGGCGCACGCGACGCAAGGCAATGCGCGCTGTGATGCGGCGCGTACCTATCTGCTTTTCAAGCTGGAAGGAAAGGACGAGCAGGCGGAAGAATATCTGAAGCTGTTCTGTGAAAAGACCGGCATAGCGAAGCAGTTGGTGCAGAAAGCGTTGCCGATCGTAGCGGCGAGTCAGACGACGAAGGCTGTGCCCGAAGAACAGGCTTTCCTTGAAAAATGGGTAAATGTTGTCGATTACGAATAATCTTTCGATAAAAGAAGGTGCGAAAGTTAAACTTTCGCACCTTCTTTTTATTAAAATGCGGCAAAAACGAGAAACGTGCAAACATTTTGGCAGGTTTCCTGTTTTTGTTACGGCAGAGAAACGGGTAAAGATTACTTTGTCAGACATACATGGACAGAAAATCATGGGCTGTCAGCGACGGATTTTATAAATTTCAGAACCGCAGCCGGAGAAGATCTTTGTGCAGATTAAGCCTAATCAAATGTAAAAACTTTTGAAAACGGGTAAATTAAAAGGGGTAAAAGATGATTATACGGCGCCAATTTGCAGGTTTTTACAGGTTGGAGTTAAAAAAATTAAAAAAAAACGAAAAATAGGGCGTTTATGTTCTTTCCAAACGGAAAATACAGGAATATAATAAGCACTGTTTGAAAATTAAGTACGGCTTATCGGATTGACAGAAAGAATCTTACGGACGGGAGAAAAAGAAAATGAATGCTGATCTTACGGTAAATACGCCGTGGAAAGTACTGTTAAAATATGTATTGCCGTTGTTTTGGCGGAGCGGTGTTTCAACAGCTGTATACGTTGGCTGATACGATCATCGCGGGCAGATTTGCAGGTCAGACGGCATTGACGGCGATCGGGGCATCCAATTCCATTGTGAATATTTTGATGGCTTTTGCCCTGGGTGCGAATGCAGGTTGTGCAGTATTGGCGGCGCGTTATTTCGGTCAGAAAGATAATGCAAAAGTCAAGACAACGATCTATACGGCATTGATCGCGTTTGCGGTATTCAGCGCAGTGTTGCTGGTGGCAGGGGTTCTCACCTGTCGGGTTACGCTGTACGCTCTGAAAACGCCGGGCGAAGCGATGAACGAAAGCGTTACATATCTGAACATTTATTATTTTGGTCTGCCATCTTTGATGTTGTATAATCTGGGAACGGGTATATTTTCAGCGTTGGGAGACAGTAAAACGCCTTTTTTGTTTCTCGTATTTTCGTCTGTAACCAATATTGTTCTGGATTATTATATGGTGCAGCCCTGGGGTGTTGCAGGAGTTGCCTGGGCGACATTTATTGCGCAGGGTGCTGCTTGTATTCTTACCCTTATTTTTGTGTTTTTGCGGGCGCGGAAGCTCATGGCGGAAAAGAAAGAAGAGGTACGGGCTTTTTCGGGAACGATCTTGAAATCTCTTATTTTGTTGTCGCTTCCGGTCATTTTGCAGAACAGTTTTGTTTCCGTGGGAAATCTTTTCATTCAGATTCGCATCAACGAACTGGCGCAGGCGCAGGGGATCGGAATAACATCCGGGTTTGCGGCAGGATTTAAAGTGATCGTGTTTGGGGTAACATGTCTGTGCGTTTATGCGAACGGGCTGACGAATTTCACTTCACAGAATTACGGTGCGCATAAATTTCAGAGGATCAAAAGCGGGTTTCGGGCATCGCTTGTCATATCTACGGTGCTGGCGGCAGTGTTTGCGGCGGTATGTCTGCTGTGTGCAAAACCTTTGATCGGACTGTTCATGTCGCAGGAAGAAGATTATGCGTTGGCTTTGCAATCGGGCATCGCTTATGTTACGACAATAGCTCCGTTCTATTTTATTGTCAATATCAAGATCAATGCAGATGCGGTCGTTCGTGGATGCAACGGAAACGTAGGGTTTATGGTAAGTACTTTTTCCGATCTGATTTTGCGGGTTGTATTTGTATTTATCTTGACTTCTTGTCTCGGCTTTGCAGGCGTTGGCTGGGCGTGGGCTGTCGGATGGACGCTCGGAACGGTGATCGGATTGAGCTTTTATTTCTTCATACCTTGTCTGAAAAAGAAGAATATGAATCTGTACGACGAGGACGGAAATTTGAAGATTTCCGAGCAGAATATGATCGCATAAATTGTTGGCGGAAGGGCATACTATGGGAAAACGGAGGTTGAGTATGTCCGAAATTCTGCAATTTGTTATTGTAGCAGTCATAGCGGTGGCCGTATTGGCTATTGTTCTGAAATTATTCAAATTTGGGTTTAAGACCATCTTGAAGTTTGTGATCAATGCGGCTATCGGTATCGGAGCGATATTCTTATTGAATCTGATACCGAGTGTCGCTATACCCGTAAACTGGTGGACGGCATTGATTACAGGTATTTTTGGTATCCCGGGCGTGATCGTAGTATTGATTCTGAGCTTTTTTATTTAAAGCCGACAAGGAGAGAGGGGTACGGCTTTGCGGATAATAGTCAAAGGTGCGGCGCAGCTCAAAACGAGTTGCGCCGCACCTTTTGTCTGAAGAACGGTG
>CASEWU010000199.1 GCA_949291725.1 uncultured Bacillota bacterium | reverse complement strand
TACCTGCAAACGCGGTATTACGACCCGGAGATTTGCCGTTCCATCAATGCAGACGACTATGAACTGATAGCAACGTTGGCCGAAGTCCCCGGTCAGCTTAATATGTATACGTATTGCGGGAATAATCCAGTAATGTATACGGATCCGACTGGATGTTTTTGGGATTATGTATTGGATATAGGCTTTTTGATTTGGGATATTGTAGATGTTTGCAAAAATCCAGGCGATTGGACAAATTGGGCTGCTTTAGGTATAGATGCGGTATTTGCTGTTGTACCGTTTATTACTAGTGGTGCAGGGAAGGTTGTAAAAGTTGCAAATGTTGCTGATGATATAATGGATATTAAAAAAGTAACTATAATTGGCGAGTCGATGAATAGAGTGCAAGATACGGCTATGTTGCTTGGACATGTAGATGACTTATATGGTGGGTTTAAGGCTTATAATAAGTTGAGTGCTATGGGAAAAGGAGGTAAGGTTTTAGCGGAGATAGGTGGTAAAGTTTCAAATATTGCTTGGCTTTATGGAAAGGTTCGCACTGGTTACACAATTGTTGATATAGGAATTGACATCGGTAGAGTTGGACGTAGTTCAAGTTATATGGTTGAGCGGATATTTTTAGGGATATGGCAAAACAGAAATATTTGGAAAAGTTTTTATCATTTGGGGGGCTAATATGTATCAAGGGAAAACGAGAAAAATATTGGCTGTTTTAGGTTTCTTACTTAAAGAATACAATTTACAATTCAAATTTCAAACTTTTGAGATGTGGTATAACTTTTATGGTCCTATGGATACATATAGTTTTTATAATGAGTTTGGTTGTTTGACATTACATAATGCCGTTCAACGTGGTGAGTGGTCTATATATATATCAGAAAAATTTTCTGAAAATCAATACGAACTAATGAAATGTGAGATTTGTCAATCGGATTATATGACGAAAAACTATTGGACATTTAACGGGTGGATTAAAGGACTTGCTCAAGTTATAAAAAAACAAATAGATAAAGAGCGGAATCTTTTTGGAATACCGCTCGAAAAGAAAATGTTGATTAATTAAGATTGTTAGAAATTTAAAATACCACCTTATACCGCAACCGCAATGCTCGTACGGACCGTTTTCCTGGACGAGCGAAGGAGAAAAACGCACGGAGGATTGAGTAGGTTATGATCAGAAAGAACGGGTCGATTTTCTGTTTGGAAACGCCGCATACCACGCTCGTGATCAAAGCGGATACGGCAGAATATCTCTATTACGGTAAAAAATTGGTGAGCGCGGGCAATTTTGAGTCTTGCCGCGGTTTGCCATGCAAACTGCTGTCGCAATTCGGTCAGGACGATTATACCGAACCGAGTATTCTGCTGGAAAATGCAGACGGCGGCATTTCAACGGCGTTTACATTTTCCAAAAGTAAAATACTGAAAGAAAAACCGCAAATTCCCGGTTTGCCTTCCTCCTACGGGAAGGGAAAAACGCTTGAACTCAAATATGTCGATGAGCCGACAAAGGTGGCTCTGTATATTTATTATACCGTATTTGAAGACAACGACGTGATCGCCGTTTCTTCCAAACTCTTTAACGCATCCGAAAAAGAACTGCATATCCGGCGGCTTGCGAGCTTGCAGCTCGATCTATTGGGGGATTATTCCGTCGTTACGTTTGAAGGCGCTTTTGCGCGGGAGCGGCAAAAGGTTTCCCGCACGCTCAATAAGGGCGTGTTTTACATCGATTCCAAAAACGGCGCGTCATCGCACAACCGCAATCCGTTTGTCATGGCAAAGGGGCAGGACGGCGTGTATGCCTTTAACCTCGTATACAGCGGCAACCATAAAGAGATATTCGAAGCGTGTGAGTCCGGCAAGACGAGGGTGCTTACCGGTATCAACGACTTTATGTTTCGCTGGATGCTCGCGCCGGGCGAACAGTTCGACGCGCCCGAAGCCGTGGTGTGTTTTGCGCCCGACGAGGACGGCGTATCTTCCGAAATGCATGCGTTTATCGGAGAACATATCGTGCGCGGCAAGTGGAAAAAGAAGGAGCGCCCCGTTCTCGTCAACAATTGGGAAGGTACGCATTTTGACTTCAATGAGGAAAAGATCCTCGGAATCGCCCGCGCTGCGAAAAAGGCGGGCGTCGAACTTTTCGTTCTCGATGACGGTTGGTTCGGCAACCGTTGCGACGAGCACAGGGCGTTGGGGGATTGGTTCGACAACATTGAAAAGACAGGTGGCGGGTTAAAGCACCTTGCCGACAAGATCCGCGGAATAGGATTGGACTTCGGAATTTGGGTGGAACCGGAAATGATCAGTGAAGACAGCGATCTTTTCCGCAAGCATCCCGAATTTGCGATGCGGGTGCCTGGCAGAGAGCCGACGCGCCTCCGCTGGCAGCTTTGCCTGAACCTTGCGGACGAAAAAGTGCAAAACTATGTTGTGCGGGCTATATCGGACGTCATCGCAAGGAGCGGCGCAACTTACGTAAAGTGGGATTACAACCGCACATTGACCGATCCGTTCGGCAAGGGGATCTCACAGGGCGAATATTTCTACCGCTATATACTCGGCTATTATCGCATTGTTTCCCGCATCACGGAAAAATTCCCCGACGTATTGTTTGAAGGCTGCGCTGGCGGAGGGGGACGTTTTGATTTGGGCAACCTATGTTATTTTCAGCAATATTGGACAAGCGACGATACCGACGCCCGCAAGCGTCTGAAAATTCAGGACGGCACTTCTTACGGGTATCCGCAGGCAACGATGGGCGCGCACGTTTCCGCCTGCCCCAATTATCATACGGGCGACAGCAATCCGTTGGAAACCCGCTTCAATATCGCCTGCGGCGGTGTGCTCGGTTACGAAATGGATATGACGAAGTTATCCGTCGAAGAAACGGAAGTAATAACCCGTCAGATCGAATTTTATAAAGAATACCGTAAAGTTCTGCAATTCGGCGATTTTTACCGTTTGGGCAACGCTTTCGGCGGAAACGTCGCCGGATTCATGTCCGTATTCAAAGACAAAGGTACGGCGGTCGCCGTAGTTACCGTTTACGAGCAAATTTTCGGCGGGCCTGCACCGGCGGTAAAATTCAAGGGGCTCGATCCTTCGTCTGTTTACGAGGTGAAAGCGAGGGAGCAGGCAAATTATAAAAAGGCGCCGTGCTTTACGGCGGGCGGCGGTTTTTTGATGCAGGGCAACGTCTTTTTAAGCGATATTTATGAAGATACACAGCGCCGTGAAAACAGCGGGTGTTTATATTCGAGAATGTTTCTTATTACAAAAGTCAAAAAGGAGTATAGTTGAAAATGCGTTTTGATCGATCGATATTTGAAAACAGGCATTCGGCAGGCCGTCCGTTTTTGGCGGCGCACAGGGGAGTGAGCGGGGCGAATATCCCGTGCAACACATTGCTTTCTTATAAAATTGCCGTTATGCAGGGTGCAGACGTCGTGGAATTGGACGTTTCCAAAAGCAAAGACGGAAAGTTTTTCGTTTTTCATCCGGGTATGGAGCCGGTGTTTTTAAAGTGCGGCAAGTACATTTCGGAAATGACTGCGGAAGAAGTGGCGCGATTGACCATCGTAAATTGCGACGATACGCCTACAAGTTATCATATCCCTACGTTGCAGGAAGCATTTGCGCTGTTGAAAGATAAAGTTTATATCAACGTGGATAAATTTTGGACGGATATTGCGGGCATTTCCGAAGAGATCCGTCGTGCAGGCGTCGAAAAACAGGTCATCGTAAAAACCCGTGTGGAAGAAAATACGGTTGCGCAACTGGAAAAGTTTGCGCCCGATCTCATGTTTATGGCGATCGTGGGCAGGGAAGATCGCGGGGCGACGGATATGCTCTTAAAGAGCAACGTCAAATATATCGGAAACGAAATTCTTTTTTCGACGGAAGAGGACGGCGTTGTACAGGACGATTATATCCGCTATCTGCACGAAAACGGTCTGCTCGTGTGGGTGAACCCGATCGTCTATGATGAGCGGGATGTCATTTCTGCGGGGCATACAGACGATGCCGCTTTTTCGCGCGGAACGGATTACGGTTGGGGGTGGCTGATCGATAAGGGGGCAGACATTTTGCAGACGGATTGGCTCTTGCCGTTAAAGGAATATATCTGCGGTCAAAGGAAAAAACTTCCTTGAACGTACGGCATAAGGGAACGCCCCCATATTTGTGGGGGCGTTCCCTTATATACCCAAACTTTTTACGAATATTAAAAACGAGCAGAACTGCTTGCTGGATCGTCCGTTACAGATCCAGCAACGTTTTAACGTACATAACGATCGTATCGGCAAACCTTTCCTGCGCCGTATAATAAGGATGCCCGCTTGCGCCCGAGTTGTCTTGGACGGTTGAAGGAATGTATAGGATTTTATCGTCTTGCAAAGTTTGAACGGCTTGCCGTATTCCCGAATCGATCTGCGAGTTTTTACCCATCAGGCCGTAAGTGCACAGGATATAGGCATTCGGGTGTTTATCGCGGAGAGTATTTAAAAAGTCTGCGTAATCCTGCGGAAATTTGCTCGCGTATGAGGCGTCGGAATCGGTGATATAGGAGCCGTCGTTGGTTCCGAGGTTGAGAACAACCACATCCATGTCGGCATCCGCGGAAAAATCATATTCTTCTTTGGTGATGGGGGAGATGTATCCGTAAATGTCATCGGCCATGTTGTAATCGCGCCATTGGTGTGCTTTGACGCAAACGCCTTGTGCGGCGATGCAGGAGAAATCGGCATCCAGCGCCTTCGCCGCAAAATATGCGTAACTTTTCGTTGCGTCTGAATTGCTTATCGTTCTGTCGCCCCCTTGTGCTATGGTTCCGTAGCCTGTGGTGATCGAATCGCCGATGAATTCAATTTTCAGAGAGGATTTTTCCTGCGCCCTTAAAAACTGTGCCGAAGAAAAGGAGCAAAATACCAATTGCCCGTCGTGAATTTCAGAAGATTTTAAGATCCTGACCGTGTGGATTCCCGCTTGCAGATCCTCTGCAAGCGTATAGGTTTCCGTACCGCGATCCATACGGATAAATGTGCCTTCTTCGTCGCCGTCTATAAAAACGCGCGCATAGATAATCGCGGTTGAATTGATTTTTGCCGTAAGTTTTGTCCCATAAAAGGTGAGTTCGATGCCGGATGCGACTTGATCGACATGCAGTCCTTCGTTGGTTATGTACTGCCTGCCAAAGCGGTTGATGTATGTTTCGTCAAATGAATTTATCTGCTCTTGCGTGGCGTTTGCGTATATGCGCACAACGGCAGTTTCCGTCACGTTCTGGTGGGTTGCGGAAAGAGTCGTTGTTCCGTGTGATTTGGCTGTTAAAGTGCCGTCGGCGGCAATTTCCGCAATGGATGGATCGGCAACGGAGTATGAGATCTGTGCATCGGGAATTTCGATTCCGTTTTCAAAAACTGTCGTGTGTACGACCGTGCTGTCGAGCGCTGGTTCGTCCAGGAGCAGATCGTATGACGAGCGGTCTGTTTGTATGGAAATGTCTTTGTTTGGAGTTTCGCGCTCAAAAACATGTACCGAAGCGGTTCTTTCCATGGAACCGTAGGTTACGGTCAAAACGGCGTCGCCCTCTGCTATGCCGATGATTTTACCGTTTTCCGCCGTCATGATATTCTCATTGGAAGAAGCATAACGCACGTCGTCGGTTGGCAAAGATTCGCCGTTTTGCGTCAACTCTATTTCAACGTCTGCCGATTCGCCGACTTCCAATTCGTATGCGGTGCGCAGCAACCGGAAAGAAATATCGCTGTTTTCGCTACAGGCCGTTGTAATCAGTACGCATGCGGTACAAATGAATATAAGAGCTAACGATAAAGCCTTTCTCAAAATTTTCATATCTGCCTCTTGATAGTTTTTATATAAATGATAACACCATTTATTGCGGATTTCTACCCATATTTTCTACTGTTTGTCGCAAATATTTATATTTTATGAGAAATCCTTTATGAAAACCGTCGTACTGCCGGGCGGGAGACGGCAAAAATGCGCCGCACAAGAAAGATCTTATGCGGCGCATTTTGGTTGAAATATAGGGGCAAATATGTTTTGTATTTCAGCGGCCGAGTAATTCGCTCGGTGTTTTTTGGTGTATGCGCAGGAAGTGACGGTGAAAAGTGGTCATCGATTCGAATCCGCAGTCAAAAGCAAGATTTGCATAATTGACACTGTTCGATTGTTTAGCCTTTTCTAAGAAATTGCGTATTCGTACTCCGTTGATATAGTTGTTTAGGTTTTCACCGATATAGGTGTTAAAGAGGTGCGAAAAATAGTATTTATTATAGCCGAAATGCGCGGCGAGCGAATCGAGGGTGACGGGCTCGGAAAAGTGCTCATCAATAAAATCAAGCGCTTTGATCACGACGGAGAGATTTGGAGTAGGCGTGAAAGGATAAAGTTCGTAATGGTCGAGCAATGAGCCGACGAGCATGTCAATGCAGCCTTTCAGAACCAAAAAAGAGGGCTTTTGCATGATTCGCTGCATGCGAAGAAACAAGGAGAACAGGGTGCGGTTAAACGAGTGATCTTTTAGCAACGGCGCGAAAGTTTTCTTTTCCAATGCAGCGGCGAAATCGTTTGTATAGGCAGCTTTTATGATCAGTACAAATTTCGCATATGCGGTGGCAGGGGCGATAGCGTGCGCGGCGCAGCGTTGCACGAAAATGATCTCGTTTTTTTCGGCATTGAAAGTTTTATCGTCCACAGTACAACGCGCGCAGCCGTCCGTGATGTATATTATTTCAATACAGCGATGAAAATGCAATGGAGCCGATTGATTTTCGTCGTAGAAGAAACGAGGTTTATCGGATTGGTCGTGAATGGCTTCGTAAAAGACATGTGTTTTCATAAGATATAAATATTTGAAAAGGTTTTCTGAAAAAATAGGTAGAAATTCGCAACTCTTAGTGTTATTATATCATTGGTGGACAGAGATGTCAACAAATAACGAACTTTTTTAAAATGTTGGCGTTATGATATTTTATCAAAACCGATTTGGAACGGAGGCTGGCATTTTTTAATTTTGTAAATTTCGGCAAAACCATATGGTTTTTTGTTTTGCTCTTACGAAGCAAAACAAAAAACTCTTAAAAAGCCGAAAACGAAAGAGCAAAGAGAGGGGTAGGAACGTGAAAGAGAATAAGGATGAACGGACAAAAAATATTGAATGGACTGCCGTAGCGGTATTTTTATAAGCTGCGGCGGTTCATCTTATATTAAACAAAAAAAGGAGCGGAATGAAACAATGAAGGCAAAAAGATTACTTGCGGTACTGATGTGTTGTTTGACGGCGTGTACTATGGTTGCATGCGGAAACAACCGAGGAGACGACGAAGATCCGATCGATCCGACCAAAACGCAGTTGTACGTATCTAACTACGACGGAGGATTCGGAGACGAATGGCTCAGGGCTTTAGCGGATCGTTTTGAGGAACTGCATAAAGACGATAGATTGGAAGAGGGAAAAACGGGGATCCAGGTTCGGTTAGTCAACGCGAAAAAGCAGGGCAACCAGATTTTGGACGAAATGCTCACGTCGACGGCCGAAGTGTTTTTTACGGAAGGCTTGCCGTACCGTGACGGTGCGTTGCAGGATTATTTTTTAGATATTACCGATGCGGTCACCACTCCTTTGACGGAATACGGCGAAACGGATAGTATCGAAAGCAAAATGACCGTGCAGCAACAAAATTGGTTCAAAGTAAACGGCAGATATTATGCTATCCCGCATTATGAGGGATATTACGGGATGTTTTACGATATAGACACATTCGATACGAGAAATCTCTTTATGACCGATGCCGGCACATTCACGAATTATGCCGGGCGCGGGAAAGGGGCGGACGGGGTTGCCGGCACATACGACGACGGCTTGCCTGTAAACATGACGCAGTTTTTCAAACTTCTCGACGAAATGAAGCGTCAAGGGATGGCCGCAATCGGCTGGCCGGGTGCAAATCCGAGGTATATGTCCGATATGCTGGTGAATTATTCAGCCGCATACGAAGGTTACGCTCAGACAATGCTCAACTATACGTTTAACGGTCCGGCTGAAAACCTGATCACGCTGAACGGCAGCACGGTGGTTGAGGACGCAGAAGCGCTTCCGATCAATGAGTCCAACGGTTACGAATTGCGACGCCAGGCAGGGAAATATTATGCGCTCGAGTTTGCCGAGCGGATCATAGACGGCAATTATTATTCATCGGGCAGTTTTAACCAGACATCGGATTACCTGGATTCGCAGACCAAATATTTGACAAGCGCATTCGAGAACAACGGTGCGAAAGAAATCGGTATCCTTATTGACGGCACTTGGTGGGAGAATGAGGCAAGCTCTATATTCGAGTCTATGGCAAAGCGCTATCCCGGCTCCGGGAAGGGAGAACGCCGGTTCGGCATCATGCCTTTCCCTATGCCGGACGGCGAGGAGAGCAGAAGTCAGTCGTCAGCCGTGGTAGAACATTTGATGTCTGCCGCATTTATAAATAAGAATATAGCGGATTATAAAAAGGATCTCGCCATCGATTTTATCCGTTTCTGTGCGACGGACGAAAGCCTCATTGAGTTCACAAAGATCACGAGTGCGCCAAAGGCGTTCCAATACGACCTTACGGATGAGTTATCGGAGCTGACTTATTTCGGGCAGCAGGTTTGGAGCTTCAAACAAAATTCCAAAGTGGTATATAAATTTTCGGATACGCCGCTGTACTATATGAATACGAATTATTTCCAAAACAATAACTGGGAGAGCGGCATACAGACCGTTCCTTCGGTGGCGCTCGAAGAAGGAATGTCGTCAGAAGATTATTTCACAGGTATGTACAGCACGGCAAAAACGAGTTGGGCGAATCTGATCCAATGACGGGGGAGGACAGGCAGTGACTGAAACGGTAAAAAGAGAGCGGATTTGCTTGAAAAAGAAGTATAAAGATCTTATCTTTTATATTTTGCTGATCGCGATTCCGCTCGCACAGTTTTGTATATTTTATATATATGTAAACTTCAACTCCGTGCTTTTGGCGTTCAAAAGATTCGATTACGATACAGGTATCTACCGCTACGTCGGGTTTGAAAACTTCGCACGGGTATTCCGAGATTTTGCGACCAGCGAATTGGTGTCCATATCCGTAAAGAATTCATTGATTGCGTATATCGTGGGGTTGCTGTTCGGCACGGGGCTGGCATTGCTGTTCTCCTATTATATTTATAAAAAGTCGTTCGGACACAAATTTTTTCAGGTGATGCTGTTTTTGCCGAGCATAGTATCGAGCGTGGCAATGGTGATGATGTTCAAATACTTCACCGACCTGGCACTTCCGGAAATGATAAACAAGATATTTTCGGGAAGCGAGTTTATCGGCTTTTTAAGTGAGGAGAATACAAGATTCGGCACATTGCTGTTTTTCTGTATTTGGGCAGGGTTCGGAAGCAACGTACTTTTATATGTGGGCGCAATGAACGGGATCAACGATTCGATTGTGGAGGCAGCGCACCTGGACGGCTGCGGAACAATGCGTGAATTCATAAGCATTACATTTCCCATGATCTTTCCGACGTTTACCACGCTTTTTATCGTGAACATTGCGGGCATTGCAACCAACCAAATAAATGCGTATTTGTTCTACGGATTAGATGTGCCGCCCAACTGCTATACGCTCGGGTTTTATATGTTCAAAGATTTGGTGACCGGAACCGCAGGGCTGAGCGAATACCCGTATTTGTCCGCGATGGGTTTGGTGATGACGGTCGTCGTCACTCCGATCGTACTGGTCGTCCGTAAACTGCTCATAAAATTCGGGCCGTCGGCGGAATAGCGAGGTGTGAGATGATAAAAAAGAAAAAAATATCTGTATCGCCTCTGATGATCGTATTGGGCATCGTGCTGTTGATATATGTGATTTCCCTGATCCTGCCATTTTGTTGGGCGCTCATGTCAAGCGTGAAGGACAGGTTGGATTTTACGCTGAATCCGTTCGGTTTGCCGGAAGAATGGTTGTTCTCCAATTACGGCGACGTATTCAGTAAATTTGCGGTGCCTATCAATAACGATACGGAGAGAATCGGCTTTTTTCAACTCATCGGCAATTCGTTGATTTACGCGTTGGGATGTGCGTTTTTATCGGCACTCACCCCGTGCATTATGGCGTATGCGGTAGCCAAGTTCGACTATAAATTCAGTAAAATTTTATATGGCGTTGTCATATTCACGATGATACTCCCCATAGTCGGCTCTACGCCGTCGTCAATCAACGTGCTGCGTTCTATTGGCTTGTACGATACGTTTTGGGGCGTGTTTTTGCTCAAAACACATTTTTTGGGAACATATTTTTTGGTGTTCCATGCGACATTCAAAAATACGCCCAAAGATTACGCGGAGGCTGCGTATATCGACGGTGGCGGGAATTTTACGGTGCTGTTCCGGATCGTGATCCCGATGATCCGCAATATATTCTTTACCGTTATGTTGTTGCAGTTTGTCGCGTTTTGGAATGATTTCAATACGCCGCTGATTTATATGCCCAATAACCCGACGCTTGCGCTCGGTATTTATGTCATGGATAACCTCAACGATAACAGTTTTACGATTCCCATGCGTCTTGCGAGTTGCATGATCGGGCTGCTGCCGGTACTGGTGTTGTTTTTGGTTTTCCATGAAAGGTTGTTGGGGAAAATATCAATGGGAGGATTAAAAGAATAAATGAAAAGCAAGCAGATAAAAACCGCGCAATGTAGCGGGTTGTCCCCCTATGGCATAGCCATGAGCATTTTGATGCTGTTGTTATGCTCATGTATTTGTTTCTCGGTCATTTTTGCGAATGCGGCGAACGGTTCTTCGACGCCGGAACTTACGCTTACAAATGAGTTTTTGACGGAATACGCGCAGGGCGAACAGCTTACGTTGCCCGAAGGGACGATCTCCGTGGGAGACGACAGCGCCGCGGCGTCTGCACTCGTTAAATATCCGGGCGGCGACATTATTGAAAAAGAACAAATCACGCTCGATCGCTTGGGAAAATACGAGGCGATCTATTCGGCCGAACTGGGCGGAAAGACCTATTCTTTGAGCCGTGAGTTTTACGTTTACGGATCGCTTTACTCGTTTTCGGGCAGGCGTTCCAGCGCCGAATACGTCACCGGTTTTTCCTACGAAAATAACGGAAGCGTTTCTACCGGCTCGGTTTCGGGTCTGAAAGTTTCGTTGGCTATGGGCGAAACGTTCACATTCGAACATGCGATCAACGTGAGCGACGCTACCGCGCTTGACAAACTTCTGTCGATGGTCATTACGCCCGAGGTTCTGGGTGAGCCGGATGTACAGAGGTTCAGCATCATACTCACCGACGCGACGGATGCGTCCAATTATATTACGATCACCGCAAAGATCGACCCCGCGGCCGCGGCGACCGTGTCGGGTACGCCGGCGAACAATCAACAGCGCGTTTATGTCGCGGCAGGCGCAAGATTCCAGCCGCTTACGGGCATCGAATTCCAGTACAATCCGCCCATACTGCATGCAGCAAACAATTACGGGGCAATACAAAATAAATGTTCGTTGTTCGGTACGCTCAATAACGCACCTTTGAGCGAAAACGTGTTTGACCTGCGTTTGGATTATGCGGAGCGCAGCATACATATTTCCAATGCGAATTATGCAGCGGACGACCGCGTGACCGATCTGGACGATCCGTATTTCTATTCCAATTTGTGGGACGGCTTTGCTTTGGGCGAGGCGTATGTATCGATCAAGGCCGAATCGTATCAAAAAGAGATGTTCAACTTTATCATCACCGATTTTGTCGGAAGCGATGACTTGACTTCCGAACGTTATGACGATAAAGCGAAGCCCGGCATCGAGATCGACACGGGGGAATACGGACAGAACGTTCCGAATGCGGTTATAGGCAAGCCGTATCCTTTGTTCAGCGCTTCGGCATACGATTCGGTAGACGGGGATGTTCCTGTGTCCGTAAACGTGTACAGGAATTATACGAGCAACAGGATAAACGAGGGCATAACGGACGGATGTTTCGTCCCCACGCTGGAAACACGGTATACGATCGAATATTCCGCAAAAGACGCATCGGGCAATGAGGCGGTCGAAACGATAACGGTTGTCGCGGTGCCCGCCGGGGACGTTCCGATAAATCTTGCCGTGGATAACGATAGGGTGACGGCGGCGTATTACGGGGAACAGATCTCCGTTGCGGATTATACGGTATCGGGCGGCGTAAGTCAGCCGAACGTGACGATTACGGCGTCATGCGGCAGTGTAAAGGCGGACGTGGAAGACGGCGTGTTTATGGCGACGGCGGAAGGGACGTGGACGGTTTCGTATACGGCAGTCGATTATGCGGGGCAGAGCGTGACCGTGGATTATGAGGTCACGGTAACCAAGAGCAGCGCGGCGGTGTTTACGGAAGAACCCGTATTCCCCAAATATCTTATAGCGGGCGAAGTAAACGAAGTTCCCGAATGTTTCGCATACGACTATATGAACGGCGACGGGATCCCCGTTTCTACCGTGGTGAAATATGTGGATAAAGACGGCGAACACACCGCAGACGGCAGAAGATTTACGCCGAATGTCAATGCTTCGGGCGATTTGGTCACGGTTAAATACGTGGCGACCGTCGTCAACGGCAAAGAGAGTTCTATCTCCGCACAGATCACCGCATACAAGATCACGCAGACCGGTTCGGTTGCCAACGTGTCCGACTATTTCGCTTTGGCAAACGGCGCGACGGCAAGCACGTCGGACACGGGCGCCGTACTCAAAGCGTCGAAGGCGGGCGCGAGGGCGGAGTTTATCAATCCGTTGGTGGCTGGCGCGTTTTCCGTCGAGTTTTCCGTCAATGGCGGGTCGTCTGATATAAAACTGACGCTTACCGATTCGTTGGATGCTTCGCAGCGGGTCAGCATACTTCTTACCAAGAATGGAGCGGCGACCGATGTAATTGCATCTTCGGGCGTTGTGTATCATATTTATTCCGCATCTTACGGCAACGGAACATTTCAGTTTACGTATGACAATCTCGGCAACATTCTTACAGTCGATGCTGTAAATTCGATGCGAGTGCCGTTTACCGTTACGGATCTCGGCGAACCGTTCTCCGGTTTCACGAGCGGTAAAGTCTATCTTTCGTTCGAGTTTGCGGGCGATGCCGCGTCCGAAGTGACGGTAAGTTCGCTCGGCAACCAAAACCTGTCGAAAAGCAGATCCGACTCGGCGCCCCAGCTTTATATGGGGAACGAAACGCCCGTGTATCCGATCGGAAGCATTGTGCATATACAGCCCGCATATGCAGGCGATATATTCGATCCTACGGTCAATTTCAGCATGACGGTCACAAAATACGGAGAGAGCACGCCGCTGAAAGACGTAAACGGCAAGGAACTGAAAGACGTGGATCCGACATGCGGATACGATATTCTCATGGATGAAGCGGCCTCTTACTATGTAACGTTTTCTTTGTCGGATCAACACGGCAACGCCGTTTCTTCGCGCGGCAGCGGTTACATTATCACGGCGGTGGACGACGTTGCGCCCGTGATAGAGGTATCCGCGCCGGAAACGGAGGTTGCGGTAGGCGATACGGTGTATATCCATAAAGCGACGGTCACGGACAATATAGACAGCGAGTTGCAGGCGCGGGTGTATCTTGTTTCGGCGTCCGGGATCCTGTATGAGATCGGATCCGCATACGACGGGTTCGTGGCCGACAGAGCCGGCGTGTACACGCTCATGTATGTGGCAACCGATTCGGCGGGCAATACGGCGATCGTAAGTTTTTCCATAACGGCAAAGGAGCAGTAAATTATGAGAAAACATATATCCGTCAAGATCATTTCAATTTTGAGCGCGTTTGTAATGGCAATATTTATGTTTGCCGGCTGCGCGGATAAGGGGAACGGAGAGGGCGGTTCCACAAGCTCGAATCCGTTTACTACTACAACCCGCGGCGACGTGGAAGGCGGCACACATATTTACAACGTCGGTACGACCAATGAAGATTTTATTACGAACGGGAAAACCGAGTATGTCGTCGTGTTACCGGACGATGTGGATTATTACGAGCAGACGGCATTTAATGAGTTCAGTACTTTTATTTCGGAGGCGACGGGCGCGGTTTTTGAAAGCGTGCGCGACAGCGAGCTTACCCCCGAACAGATCGCGGGCGACGGCAAGTATATTTCGATAGGCGATACCGCAATATTCAGGGCGGCAAACATCGCGCTCGACAAGTCTGAATTCGGCGACGGCGGTTTCATTATCAAAACGGTGGGTAAAAAAATTATTCTTACCGGCGCGACGCAGTATTCCACGGGTACGCTGTATGCGGCGTATGAACTTTTGCATCAATTGGTGAATTTCGAGGTATATACCGCAGACGTCATCACGTATGATACCGTTTCCACGATCAAACTGCCGGCTTTCGACATCAAAGATATACCCGATTTCCCTTGGCGCGTGGTGAATACGGGCATGACCTGTACTGACACGACTACGGCTAGCCGTATGCGCATGAATTATAACAGAAGCCCCGGTTCCACGACGTTTCAGATGACGCTCGGCGGCGCTACGCACCATACCATGCAGCATTTGATCCCGGCGGCCGATTACCGCGAAAGCAATCCGAAGTGGTTTGCCAAGAATGCGCCCGAAAGCGGCGAAATACAGCATTGCTATACCTGCCGCGGCGACGAACTCCAATTCAAATTGTTTGTCGGCACAACGGTAGAGAAGCTGAAAGCCGAAACGATCGCGCAGCCAAACGCGAAATTTGCCAATCTCGGTCAGGCGGATATGCCGTACTGGTGCAACTGCGACGAGTGCACAGAGGTAAGGGAAACGTACGGGGCAAATTCGGCGGCAGTCATCTTGTGGATGAACGAAGTTTCCGAACAATACTATGCCTGGCTGAACGAAGAATACCCCGAACGCGACGTAACGCTTTCCATTTTTGCATATCACGATACGACGGAAGCGCCCGCCGTAAAGGATGCGAACGGAGAGTATCAGGCGGTAAACGGCTTGCATCTCGAAAACGGCGTAACGGTGATGTATGCCCCGATCGAAGCGAACAGAATAGACAGTATGTATTACGATGATACAAACTTGCCTGACAATAACAGCCGCTATACCGAAATACTCAAGGGCTGGCAGGCAGTCGCCGATTCTATAAGCCTGTGGATCTACGGCACGAACTATGCCACGGATGCGTGGATCACGCCGTACAACGCTTTCAACGCCATTCAGGATAATTATAAGTTTGCCAAAGAGAACAATGTCTATTGGTTCCAGTACCAGCGCAGGAACAGTAACTCCGACAAGAACGGCGTAGGTTTTATGAATCTGGCGGCGTATCTCGATTCCAAATTCGGCTGGAACGTAAACGCCGATTACAACACGTTGGTAAACAATTACTTCAATGCCGTATACGGGCCGGCGGCGCAGACGATGCTCGGATATTTCAATGCTTTGCGCGCACAGTTTGCCGTGATCGAGAGCAACAGTTCTTTCTCGCGTATGGGCGAAACGAACTATGTGGAGGCGGAGTATTGGCCGGAGCCGCTGCTCAAACAGTACATCGCGATGTGCGATAAAGCGCTTGCCGAAATCGAGCCGCTGCGCGAGAGCGGGGATGCGATGTACGATATTTATAAAGAGCAGATCGTGCTGGAAAGCATCGGGCCTCGCTTTATGCTCATCGAGTTTTACGGGCTGAATTATCATCAGTCTGAATTGTTGGAAATGAAAACCGAATTCAAGTCAGACATTATCGATGTAGGCATCACCCAAACGGCAGAAATTGCAACGGCTACCGTAGGGGAGCTATACAAGAAATGGGGCGTGTAAAAACGGAACAAGAAAGCAGAAAATGCTTTTTGTTAAAAAAATAAATTTGGAGGAATTTTGATGACACGGACTTTTAAGAATGTTGTCGGCATGTTATGCCTGCTCGCGCTGTTCCTTGTGGCGGCCTTTGCCGTCGCAGGGTGCGCCAAAGACGACGGTCCGGGCGGGGAAGAAAACACGCCCGCTCTCGAACTTTCGGCGAGCAGCCTGACGCTCGACCTGTACGAAACGGGCACGATCACCGCCACGCTGACGAATTCGGACGAACAGGTAACTTTCTCGCTCGACAAAGAAGATGTGGTTTCGCTTACGGCAAACGGCAGCACGGCTACGCTTACGCCTAAAAAGGCAGGGGAAGTTACGCTCACCGCGAAAGCGGGAGACCTCTCCAAAACGGCTGCCGTCAAGGTCGAAGACAGCGGCAATCGCCCCGGAATCGTTTTGGCGAATGATTCTGCCACTTTGGTGGGCGGGCAGACTTATCCGCTGAATGTTACCGCTAAGTACAAGGGCGCGGAGTTGGACGGTGTCCAATTCAGTTATGAAAGCAGCGACACGAAGGTCGTTACCGTTGACAATGAAGGCGTACTCACTGCGGGCGCGTATGTAAAGGGCGCGAATACCGCCACGATCACCGTCAGCGGATCGTATCTCGGTTTTAAGATGGCCCCCGAAACATTTGAGGTTACCGTTAAGGAAGACGTTACGATCAACGCGCCCGAGAGCGTGCATTTGTATACGTCCGATCCGCTTAACCAGGGGTTATCGCTTGAAGAATCGATCGAAATTTCCGTATATAAAGACGGAAACGAAGTGACCGAGCCGCAGCTTACGATCACGAGTACAGACGAATCCGTTGCCGAGTACGCAAGCGGCAAGATCACCGCGGTCGGCGCGGGTGATACGGAAGTAACGGTAAAATATACGAGCACTTCCGGGGAAGATTACACCGCCAAAATCACCGTAGAGGTAACAAAAACCGCTTTGCAGTTTGAAGAAAAGGCGATAGATCTCGACCTCTCGGCAAGCACGAATACGCTCGATTTGTCGACCGTGGGCATGGGGCAGTTGCCGCAAGGTTCTCTTGATTCGGCAAAGATAACGATTGGCGGCACGCCGGTGACTGCAACCGTTTCGGATACGACGCTCACGTTTACGAGCTTGCAGGGCGTGGCTTCCCGCGAGGATGCGGAAATCGTTCTGGAAACGGATAAACTTACCGTGGAGGGCACGGTCAACGTCGCCAAGGCGATCATTCATAATGCAGATGATTTTTCAACAAAATTCTTAAACGCGAACAATCCGGGTGAGGGCGAGCTGGTTTTGTTGGCGGCAAATATCGATGGCGAGGATATAACTGTAACCGGCAGAAACACTAAGGGGAATTTTGCAGGTATATTCGACGGGCGCGGATACACCATCGCCAACCTCGAAGTGGCCGATCAGTACGGTTTGCTGGGTTCGGGAGCGCTGACCGGCGTATTGAAAAATGTCGCGTTCGTGAATGCACTCTTCCAGTGTGCGAACATGTGCGGCGGCTACCTGGCAAACAACGGTTTCGGGATGACGTTGGAAAATGTGTACTGGCAGGGTGTGTCTACGGTGGACGACCGCGACGCTGATGATGATCCGACTAACAAAACCGATCACGGGTTGTTGTTCAACTATTCGAATGACGGGCCGATGAATTTTATAAATGTGGTCGTAATTGCAGAATATACGGGCAAATACGGCAGCGGCAATGTGGGTATTCTGCACCTCAGTAGGATCGGAACCATGGAAAACGTTTATAACGTTTCCGATATTGAGCAGATGCGTTGCCTTAGCGAAACCAACGCAGGCAATTCCTATGCTTCGGTTGCGGAGCTTAAAACGGGCGTCGCTTCCGCGCTGTCCGCATTTACGGCGGAGGACGGATGGGATACTTCCTGGGGCTTCCCGATCATGAAGTCCGCGATGGAATATGACACCTCGGTTCTTACGGCCACGAAAGAACAGTTTAGCGGCAAAGAATACGACCAGGCAGAAGAAACGGCCGTAACGCTGCCGAGCAGCGTCGCATACAGAGTTGAACTGTCGGGCGACGGGGCGGAATATATCGATGCAGAGCCGTTTGCGGAAGGCAAACTCGTGATCGAAGGTCTTACTCCGGGAACGAGCAAGTCTGTTACCGTAACGGTCACATCTCTCCTTTCCGGAAAGAGCAAAAGCGCAACGTTTACGGTCAAGTGCGAGAGAGAAGTCTTGGATTTCACATATGTGGGCGATCTCGACCGTTCGGCAAAAAGCCAGAAGCTCGACTTCGGCAGCGATACCGCTTTTAAGGATGCGGATCTCACAAATGCGGCGGTTACGATCGGCGGCAAAGCCGTAAGCGTTACAGGGAGCGGCACGGAGCTTACCTTCAGCGATCTGTCCGCCTGTGCCGTAGGCGAAGCGGTCGACATCACGATAGAAACCGATACCGCAATTTTCAGGGGCAAGATCAACGTTGCCACGGCTTTCATCAAAGATTTCGATACCTTCATGCTGCTCAGAACCAATTATTGGAAAACCCGCAGCGCTTCGGATGATTCCAAGTACCGCGACGGTTACTATATCGTTACTGCGGATATCGATCTTTCCGCAACGGCGGAGGTTGCCTCTTATGAAGACAACAAGGACACGCTTTCTGCGTCGAATAAAGGATTCAACGTTACCGGTTATGACGCATACACTACTCTGAACGCCTGGCACGGTGTGCTCGACGGAAGAGGACATTACCTCTATAATTTGAGCGTAGGCGGACGCGGTATGTTCGGTGCGATCGACGATACGAGCGAGATCAAAAACATCGGTTTCAGCATAACGCGCACGGTAAATGCCTGGTGGGGAGCGCTTGCGATCGAGTCCAGAGGTATCATCGATAACTGCTACCTCGTAGTCAATTCACTCAACGCAGGAAATCATAACGGATCGTTTGTAGGCACGCTGGGCGGCAGCGGTAAAATCACAAACTCGATCAGCGTTGTAACAGATGCGTATAACCATACAGGCGGCACAAGGCACGGCTTGATCGTAGGATGTGTAACCAGTACGAGTGCGGTTTTGCAAAATGTATATACGATCAACGGCGGAAGCGACGCTGCGGTCGGCGTTCAGTCCAACGGTTCGGCGTCCGTTCTCGATACCGCAAACAGCGTGTACGGCAAATTTGCAAGCATCGAGGCGCTCGCAACGGCAGTAAAAAGTCAAACCGGTGTTTCCGGAACGGCAACCCTCGCTTCGTTTGACGGCTTCAACAGCGAATACTGGACGGTCACCGATACGGGCATTGTTTGGAAGACGGCGGAAGCGCAAAGCGCCGCATAAGCGCGAACGGTTTTATTGCCCGATACCCGAAAAATTCGGGTATCGGGTGACAGAGCCGCAAAAACAGAACGTACATATCGGAGCAAAGGCGGTCGGAAGCGGCCAACAGCAAGCCGCGCGCTTGTGACCGGCTCCGACCGGCGTACCGAAAACGGAAGGCAGAGAATCGTAATCGGCAAACCGAAAAGGTAGAGATTACTTCTGTTTTCCGTTTTTTTAATGGCTGAAACTGATCGGGTTTTCGCAATCGGGAAAAAGAAAGCGTGGGGGTATCGGATAATATCTGCTTGTTTCACAAGGGGATAGTTGGTCATAGTTTCTCCCGCTTATTAAATGCCGATTAAAAAAAGACATAGAAAAAAGGTTTATAGAGATGAAAAAAATCAGATTTCCGGAAGGGTTCAAATGGGGCGTGGCTACCAGCGCCGCACAAATCGAAGGCGCTGCTTTGGAGGACGGCAAGGGATTGTCCGTTTGGGATGTGTTTGCAAGAATACCCGGCAAAATACGCAACGGCGATACTCTTGACGTGGCGTGCGACCATTATCATCGGTATAAAGAAGATATTGCCATTGTAAAATCGTTGAATCTGAATGCGTATCGTTTTTCATTTTCGTGGCCGAGAATTTTTCCCGAAGGTAAAGGAAAAGTCAACGAAAAAGGCGTCGATTTTTATGACAGGCTGATCGATGAAATTTTAAGCAGTTCCATTGAACCGAATGCGACATTGTATCATTGGGATCTGCCGCAGGCATTGGAAGATCTCGGAGGCTGGCTGAACAGGGATTGCGCCGATTGGTTCGCGGATTATGCAGAGTTCATATTCAAAAAGTTTTCAGACCGTCTGCCGCTGATCTCGACATTGAACGAACCGATCGCTACCTATGTAGGGTACGCCGGGGGCGGCTTTGCACCCGGCAAAAAGTTAGACCGTTTCGGCAAACAGGCTTCGCATAATATTTTATTGGCGCACGGAAAAGCGGTCGAGCGGTTCCGCGCATCGGCAAACAAAAACAGTAAAATCGGGATCGTTGTCGATATTTGGCATAACCATCCCGCAAGGCCGAATGATCCGGAAGACGTTGCGCTCGCTTTAAGAAAGAACGAGGAATCTTATCGGTTTTTCTTGAATCCGATTTTTAAGGGGCGTTATACGGATTATATTTTGAAATTGATGCAAGAAGAAAAAACGATGCCTTATATGGAAGATTCCGACTTCGATCTTATGCACCAAAAGTTGGATTTTTTCGGTTTGAATTGCTACAATCGTACGGTCGTGTCCAAAGACCGCACCGCGGTTCAGGAAAGCATAAAAGAAGCGGGCAGCGATATTTTGGATACCGGGATAGAATTTTATCCGAAAGCGATCTACGATGCAATAAAAATATTGTATAACGACTTTAATATCGATATTCCTATATATATTACGGAAAACGGTACATATAGTTTGACCGAAAAATTGGAAAACGGGCATATTCACGATGAGCAGCGAATCAAGTATGTGAAAGGCTATTTAACGTATCTGCATAAGGCAATGGAAGAAGGCGCGGATGTTCGCGGTTACTATTTATGGTCGTTGCTTGACAATTTTGAGTGGTCATCCGGCTACGATTACAAATTTGGCATCGTTTACAACGATCGGCAAACCCAAAAGCGAACATTGAAAGACAGCGCTTTGTGGTATAGCAATATAGCCAAAAACAATGAATTGGAAGTATAGTTTTTGAAACGGAAAAATTAAGCAGTCAGCGTGCGGCGAAGCAGTTTCGCTGTCTTCGGCAGGTTTGCCGGCATTACGGAAATCCGGAACGGCAATACACCGATGCTAACGAGTCTTAACGGGATTGTTTTGCACACAGAAAATACAATGAGGTGAGGTATTAAAATGAAATTCAAATATTTAGGGACAGGGGCGGCGGAAGGCTTTCCCGCCATGTACTGCGGCTGTGCGGCGTGCGAGGCGGTGCGCAGGGAAGGCGGCAAAAGCCTGCGCACGCGTTCGCAGGCGATGATCGACAATGATTTTTTGATCGATTTTCCATCCGATTCGTTTGTACACGCAATGCAGTACCGCTTGCGTATGGATACGGTCAAGTATATTTTCGTCACGCATTCGCATCTCGACCATTTCGCTCCCGAAGATGCGACGTTTCGCGGGATGGCCTTTGCGCATAATATACGTGAGCCGCACGTCACCGTGTACGGCAATGCGGCAGTAAAAAAGGTATACGACTGGGCATACGGTGAAATGATCGGCAAAATCAAGGACGGATATTCTTTTGAATTGTTGCAGGCGTATAAGCCCGTTCAGGCAGGGGAGTATACTATAATACCGTTGCCCGCAAGACATGACCCGAACGAGAATTGTCTCATTTTCGTCATTCAAAAGGGCGGAAAAACGATTTTGTACGGCAACGATACGGGAATGCTCTACGATGAGGTGTTTGACTATCTTAAACAGCAAAAAATCTGTTTCGATATGGTCAGCCTCGATTGTACGGAGGTGGAAAATTTTGTCCCGGACGAAGGCTTTCACATGAATATAGACGGAGACGTGCGCGTGATCAAGCGACTTGCGGAAAACGGGAATGTAAGCGAAAAAACACTTTTCTTCGCCAATCATTTTTCGCATAACGGGGATCCCCGGCAGGAACGGCTTGAAAAACTATTGCAGCCGTACGGCATTGTGTCCGCTTATGACGGTTTGGAAGTGGAACTTTGAATTTTATAGAAATCATGCAGGTTTTGTGAATTATAAGCAGCTTCGGAAAAGGGAAAGTGACGCCCGCATGTGCCCGATATTCGTTTCGGGTATTTTCAGCGCGCCGTCAACATACTGCTCCGTTTGCGCAATGAACTTTGCCGAACATGAACGGCGGAAAGAGAGGATGAAAATGAATTTTGAATTTTACGGTTTACATTTCAGAGAAAAGAACGGTATTTTAACGGCAGGGGTATTCGGCGAAGCGGACTGCGAGATCCCTGTTTCCGATATCAGGATCGCGGGAGAAAACATTTCTACGCAGACGCCGGCAAAGCAGCCGTTTGCACCGGAGAGTCGGGCGCTTCGTTTCGTGAAAGAGGAACGGAAAAACGACAGGCTGACCGTTATGCAGGAAAATGAATTCTGCCGTACCGAAACGGTGTTCGAGCGGCACGGCGGGGGTATGAGCGTATGCGTGCAGGTAGAGAACATATCGGGTCGGGAACTCGTTTTGGAAAACGTTGCCGTTTTGAACCTTTCAGGCATTTCGTTTGCCCGACGGGAAAATACATATATCTACCGGTTTTACAACAGCCATCACTGCGAATGCCAGCCGCGGCGCATATCGCTCGACCAGGCGGGGCTGTTCGAAACGGGGCACCGCACCTACAAGAGGATCTGCGGCTTTAACGCAGGGAGTTGGCCGTGCAAAGAGGAATTGCCGCAGGCGATACTCGAAGACGAGGAAAACCAAAAATTTCTCCTGTTTCAGATCGAATCGTGCGGCGGGTGGTATTGGGAAATAGCGGAAAACAACGGCGGCAAATTGTATTTGACTTTGAGCGGCGGGAATTTTTCGTTCACAAACTGGAAAAAACGGCTCGCACCCGGAGAAAAATATTCATCGAGAAAAGTATCGTTTTGCGTCGGCGAGAGTTTGAACGATGTGATCCAAAAGATGACGCTCTATCGCCGCGACACCGCAAAATTCAGCGCGGCAGATAGCGGCCTGCCCGTCATTTTTAACGAGTATATGTACTTTTCGTGGGATTCTCCCGACGAGGAAAAGACGCGCGCGCTTGTGCCCGTTGCGGCGGCATGCGGCGCAGACATTTACGTTATAGACTGCGGCTGGCACGACGAAGTGGACGGTACAAAGATCTATCCGTATGTGGGTAAGTGGCGCGAGAGCAAAACGCGGTATCCGCACGGCGTAAAGAATATCACCGATTATATCCGGTCTTTCGGCATGAAAGCGGGGCTTTGGATAGAGCCGGAAGTGGTGGGTTCGCTGAGCGGAGAAGAGTATCCGGAAGATGCGTACATCCGCACGAACGGGCAGCGCGTTTTGGTGGCGGGGCGGTATTTTCTCGATTACAGGCACCCCGAAGTGCGCCGTCGCATGAGCGCCGCGATCGCGCGCATGGTCGAAGAGTACGGCGCGCAGTATATTAAGGTCGACTGCAATCAGGACTGCGGAGTCGGCACGGAAGTGGAAAGCGATTCCTTCGGGGAAGGCTTGGAACAGACTTCGGAGGCTTTTTGGGAATGGTTGCAGGAACAGCGGGAAAAGTACCCGTCCGTTATCTTTGAAAGCTGCGCGAGCGGCGGTATGCGCATCGATTGGCAGAGCCTTCGCGTAAGTTCCGTCATGTCCGCATCCGATCAGGTCAATTACGATAAATTCCCGTATATCATCGCCAATATTTTTTCGGCGGCGCTTCCCGAGCAGGCGGCGTTCTGGAGTTATCCCGTCATTGACGGAAGATATGAGGAACCCGCGGGCAGGCCGACGGACAGCGAGGTCGTGATGAATATGGTCAACGCGAGCATGGGCAGAATGCACCTCGCTTCCGACCTTAAAAAGCTGACGGAGCGTCAAAGCGCGTGGGTGAAGGAAGGCGTCGCGTTTGCGAAGTCGCAAAACGGATTCCGGCGGCGCGCCGTGCCGTTTCTCCCTTTCGGGTTCGCAAAGTTCGGCGATAAAAAGGCGGCAGTGGGGCTTCTTGACGAAAACAAAATGCTGCTTGCCGTTTGGAATTTCGACGAGGAGGAAATTTCAGTTCCTTTAAATGGGTACGGGGCTACGGACTGCTCCGTCGTATATCCGCAGGATTCGGGCGCGATTGTGGATTTGCGCGGAGAGTCTCTGCACGTTCATATGGACAAAAAGACGGCGGCAATCATAGAGATCAAGTTAAAGTGCCAGAGGTGAAGATTGGAGACGGTGTTGTTGGAATTACGTTATTTGGTTAGCGTTTTAGTGGCGGTCGTGCTGGGATTTGCGATTGGTTATGAAAGGAAACTTCGGTTCAAAGAAGCGGGCATCCGCACGCACACCATCGTGTGCGCGGGGAGCGCGCTCATCATGGTGGTATCGAAGTACGGCTTCGGCGATTCGATTGAGGCGGACGCATCGCGCGTGGCGGCGCAGATCGTATCGGGTATCGGCTTTTTGGGCGCAGGTATCATCATCTACCGCAAACACGAGATCCACGGTCTGACAACGGCGGCAGGCGTATGGGCAACATCGGGCGTAGGAATGGCTGCGGGCGCGGGGTTGTATATTGTGGCAGCGGGGGCGACGGTCATCCTTATTGCCGTGCAATGCCTGTTTCATTTGAACTGCAAACTTTTCCGCACGAAAAAGTATTTTCAGATCAAAATATGTTTCGTGAACGGCGGCGAGGAATGCGGCAAGGTGAAAGAGTTGTTTCAGACAGACCGGTTTAACCGCCTTGTCATTGAGCGGAAAGGCCAAGAAACAATATACCACGCTACGCTGAACACAGACGAGGAGTATTCTTCCGCCCGTTTGAACGAGATCATGTCGGAAAATCCGTTCATAAAATCGATTGAGAGATGCGATGAAGCGTAAATATCAGACAGTGAGTGATTGATGTGAAAACATATATCGGAATTAACCTCGGGGGGATGTTCATCAAGTGTAGCATTGTAAACGAGACCAGAGAAATTATCGAAAGGGACAAAGACGCAACGCCCGCGAAGAGTTACAAGACAAGCGTAATTGAACAGATATGACAAAATAATGAAGGGCAGGTTAATCCATTGTAAAAAATGAGAGGCCGCCGACGAACGGGATTCCGGTCAAGGAGTCTGTCGTTTGTCGGCGGTTTTATTTTTTTACGCAAAAAGATAAAAAAAAGTTTTTCAAAGGTGTCAGTAGGTGAAACCTTTGAGTATTAAACTGAAGGCAAATAAACGGGGAGGGGAAGTGATGCGAAGCACGGCAGAGCGCCGGATGGCGATTCTGGAATACATGTGCGAACGCAGGCATGAGACATTGGAAAATCTCATGTTTGAGTTTGACGTGTCCAGAAGCACGATCATCCGCGATCTGGATGAGTTAAGCCGTCATTACCCTCTCTATACAAAACCGGGGAACGGAGGCGGTGTACATATGGTAGAAGGATTCTTTTTGGGAAGGAAGTATCTAGATGGCAAACAGCAAGAATTATTGGAGCGGTTGTCTGTGCGGCTGGATGGAGATGATCTTAAAACGATGGGATCAATATTAAAAATGTTTAGTGTGCCGAAGATGGATAATTGAAACAATGTACATAGGTGTCGGTTCGATGTTGGAAAAGCAAAAATATAAAAAATACATCAGGAGGATTTGGAAAGATGGGAGCATCAAAGGAGCGCCGCCGCGCAATAATGGAAATTTTGTGTGCCAGGCGGCATGAAACGCGGGGGAATCTCGCATTCGAGTTTGGGGTGAGCAAGCGCACGATCGAATACGACGTGCAGAGCCTTTCGCTGGAATACCCTATATATACGACGCAGGGTAGAGGCGGGGGCATTCATGTGGTGGCGGGCTTCGAGTTAAAGCAAATGGAGCGAAAAGTCACGGACAGGCAAAGCCACATACCGAATCGGCCGGCAGAAAAACCCAGCGGCGATGCCGGGCGCATAAAGAATTCTCTTTCCCCTCAACGGGAGGATACGGAATGACGTTAAAGCAGGTAAAAAAGGATTTACAGGATATCCGTTACTACTATACGCACAAAGTAATGTTCGACAAGGCTGAAAATACGGGCTTTAAGAGCGAGGCGGTGCGTAAGTCGGAGGAATACGGGCAACTTGTATCCAAAGCCCCGCCGAGGCTGTACGTGCTCTACTATTTATTATATGTGGAAGGGAAGACGCAGTACGCGGCGGCGTTGGAGCAGAACGTGACGGACGGGCATATCCGGAATACGGTACGGCAGTTGCAGCAGTATTTGCTGGAAAAGATAAATCGAGAAGGAGGAACAGGACAATGAAGATCATGGAATTGCCGGAGTTTATGGCAGACGCGACGAACGTATACCGAACGCAGAACTATATCGTGCGGCAGAAGATAGAACTGCGGGACGATCCGGAGTTCGGGCGGTATCTGTTCAGCGCGGATACATATTATCTATGCACACCGAAGCGCGACAGGGAATATGAATCCATGTTTGCGGGTAGCTTCGTCCGTAACGGCAGACGGATCCATACACCTATGTATGTCCGAAGGTACGTAGATTAACCAAACCGGCGTAACCGGGCGCAAAAGGTAAAGGAAGGCGAGGAACTCGTGCGGTACTTGCAAGTGTAAGAGCGGCCGCTCACCGACAAAGCATCGCGCGGGACGGATTGTCCGAGAAACAAGCGCCCGTTACCATATATACAATTTCATATTTTTATTCAGCTTTGCTAACGGCAACACGGGCAAAAGGCTGCGCTAACGGCGATACGGGCGATTTTATTTTTAACGGAGGAACAAGCGAATATGCCGGATAAGGCAAACAACAATCAGAATGCGGCAGCAAAGCCGAGCAAGTATCAGCGCGACGGGCGGTGGTTCAAGCCCCGCATCCGCGCAAAGGGATATGCCGAGGAACGGAAATCGGGCGTACACCAGCGCGGCGAGAAGGAAGGGCAGGAACTGACCGAATACGAAAAGGGACTGCGTTCCGGGTATCTGCTTTCGCAAAACGACAATGCGGGCATGTATAAATACGGTCAGGCACGGGATGCCGGGTTCCCGAAAAAGGAAGCCGGGGAACTGTCGAAAAAGCCGTGGAAGGAAATCAAGCCGATCATTGCAAAGAAAAGGAAAGATAAAGGAGGAGATGCAGCATGACGGAAGGCAAAATCATGGTAGAAAGGGAGCCGTATGAAAAGGACGGCAAGACGTATCAGTCGTATTTCATCAAGGGCACGGTGCGCGGGGTAGATTTCCGCGTAAGGATCGTGCCGCCCGATTACGGCGGGTACACGGTGCTTGACATCGTATATGCGGGCGAACAGGAGGCGGAGCTCGTGCTCGTGCCGTATGAGATCACGGACGAAAAGACGGGCAGAGTGACGAAAGGGAACAGCTATGCCGTGCACTCGGAGGACGAGGACGGCACGGTGTACGAGTGCAAGATCGTGCCGCTGCGCAAGTCGGACAAAGACCTTTTGCAGATGCTCCTGAATAAGAAAACAGCGTAAAAGTGCGAAGGGAGAATTGCGGCTCGGAACTTTTCGGGCCGCAGTTTTCTGATTAAAAAGGAGGCAGATATGGAAAGTAAAATATATACGGGATATTCCCTTTCGGAGCGGATACGCTGGATTGTTGCGTTCGGCCTTATCGCGGTGCTGCTCATCGGTATGATAGTATCATTCTCTCTCATTTTTTCTTTGAAAAAGGAAGAGAGCCGCCCGCAGAACGATTTTGTTGCGGAAACTGTGAACTCGGAGCATATCAAGCTGACGATGAGTACATCTGCAACGGTCGCTGCGGACAATTCGGTGAGCAAGACGATTATTGCAACGGTCTTGCCGGCAACGGCTGCGAACAAGCTCGTGGACTGGTCTGTGGAATGGGGCGACGAAGAAGCCGAGGGCGACGTGTCGCAGTATGTAATTGTAACGCCGGATTCAGACGGCAGCACGAACGCTACCGTGACCTGCAAGCAGGCGTTTACGGGTACGATTCTCGTAATAGCGACGACGCGGGAGAGCGGGTATCAGGCGAGCTGTATTCTCACGTTTATCGGCATCCCTACGGATATGAACATAAGCGGCTCTGTTTCTCTCACGGGCGGGGCGTATAAGCTCGGCATCGGGCAGGAGTATGTGTTCGATGTGGAGCTTACAAATCCGTTCGGTTCCGTGGGCGAACAGTTCAACGATTTCGAGTGCGGGGTTACGGGCGTCGGCTCGGTCGTGCTCGGGTATCTGGAGCGGACGGAAGGCGTCGAGAATTGGTACGACGAGGAAAACGAAACGGTGACGATGGACTCCCTGAAAGACAACTTTATCTCGGCAAGTTACGCAGACGGGAAACTGACCGTAACGACGAAGAAGTCTATTGAAAGCTATTACAGCAAGATACAGAGAGGCGACAGAGGGCGGACGGTCTTTTATTGGGACAAGTTCCGCTCCTATGTAGACGACTGCTATTTCACAGTGCGGATCGAAGAAAAGACGTCGGGGCTTCGCAAAGACTTGGAGATCCGTTTCGACGATACGATCGTAACGGGCGTGAACGTCGATCAGGCGGAAATGCAATTTTAATTCGGAGGTGGAAAAATGTACGACGATTTTGACGAATATGAAGACTATGACTTTGAGGATATCGAATTGTACGAGCATAAGCGCTCGGACAAGGTGAAATGGATCATCTCGTTCCTGCTCATCTTCGTGCTTTTAGCGGGAATGATCGGGGCATGGGTGATGCTGTTGAAACCGGAGAACGAAGCGCTGCCGCAGGAAGAAGAGGTTATCGAGGAAAAGACGGGCACTGCGGAAGTCAGGAGTGTGGCTCTGGCGATGCAAGCGTCGGCAGCGTCGAACGGCGGAGTG
>CASEWU010000198.1 GCA_949291725.1 uncultured Bacillota bacterium | reverse complement strand
TTTCTTTTTTCTGACTGGCAGGTCAGTTCTTATTTTACACAATCGGAGTCTTTTTTTCAAGACTCATCGGTAAACCTCTTTTCAACCACGCGACTATCGCGTGGTTTTCGTTATACAAGAAAACAGCGGCAGGTATTGGACCCGCCGCTGTTTTTTCCGGAACATTTTAATCATAAATTATCAGCGCAGCATCTCGGACAATGAAAAACACTTTTGACGTGCTTTCCGTCAATTTGCGGAAGCGGTCTGCACCGCGGCATCTTTTTCTCTGAGAAGCTGCGGGCGAATACGCTTTTTATAAAGGATACAATATATAATTATCAAAATGACATCCGCGCCGAACCACGCCGCAGGATTTGCGGCACATACGCCTACATATCCCCACAATCCTGCAAAAACAAACGCCGCAAACACACGCATGACCAGTTCAGTCAGCCCCGAAAGCATGGTAACCGCCGAGAACCCCATCCCTTGGATCCCGTTTCTGTAAAGATAAATCAGTCCCAGGAATAAATACGTTCCCGTATTGATGAAAAGATACAAAGTCGCCTGGTCTTCGATCGATGCATATTCATCCGAAAACAGACGCAAAAGCGGAGTCTTCAAAGCAATGGCAAACACAAAACCGAATACGCTGAAAGCTATCGTCAGAACAAGCCCGACGTTCATACCGCGGCGGATACGGTCAAACTGATGCGCTCCGTAATTCTGCGCGCAATACGTCGCCATTGCCGCACCCATGGCGAGAAACGGCTGCTGTGCGATCGTATCGATTTTCGATGCCGCCGTATATGCCGCCACCGTCATCGTGCCCAAATCGTTTAAAACCGCCTGGACCACCATAACGCCGATCGCCGTGATCGAAAATTGCAGCGCCATCGGAAGTCCCACTTTGACATGTTTCCATGAAAAATTCGTATTCCAGCGAAAATGCTCCCGCCTCGTGCGCAGGATCTCGTATTTTTTTAGTCCGTAAACAAGACAAAGAAGCCCCGCGATCAGCTGCGATAACACCGTCGCCACTCCTGCACCCATGACACCCATCTTAAACACGAGTATGCATAGAAAATCCAGTCCGATGTTCAGAATCGACGCGAGAATCAGGAATATGAGCGGTGAACGGCTGTCCCCGATCGCCCGCAGCATGGATGCCGATAAATTATAAACGAAAGTAGCCGTAACACCCGCAAAAATCGTTACTATGTATGAATAGGCATCGTCGATAATATCGGCACTCGTGTTCATGATCTTTAAAAGGGGCAGAGCCGCGGGGACCGATATTGCCGTAACGATCACTGAAAAAGCGGCGCTCAAAATGTAGCAAGTCGCGATCGAACGCCTGAAATTCTCTTCGTTTTTTGCTCCGAAATACTGCGACATCATCACCCCGAAGCCGCCCGCGATCCCCGACACAAACCCGATGACAAGAAAGCTGATCGAGCCGGTACATCCGACCGCCGCCAGTGCCGAAAGCGAAATGGTCTGCCCTACGATGATCGTATCCACCATGCTGTATAATTGCTGAAATATATTGCTGATCAGGATCGGAATACAGAAAAATAAAATCTTTTTCCACGGACTTCCGCTCGTCAGATCCATCGAACCTTTCATATTCAACCGTCCATTCCTTTTTACCGCCGTACATTATAATAAGATTTTATCCGTTTGTCTATCGTTTATCGCTCCGTTTTTTACAAAAATTCTGCTTATTTTCTATCGAAACGTTTCGCTGTTTCCATAACAGTATGTTTTCATATTATTAAAAAAGGGATGCAGTTAACTGCATCCCTTTTACCGTTTGTTCTTGACTTATAAAGCGCCATAATCCTTGCCTGAACAATTAGCCAGGTCGCTTACATAGACATCTGTACGCGGCTTGCTCTCGTCTCCGCCGATTAATTTCTCCGCCGTGATCACGCCCGTATTTTTGCAGTTGTTCAAAACCAGATTCTTGTTCGCTGACGTACATGCAATACCAGCCGCATAATAGTAACTCATATTCGGGGTCTTGTTATCTGTACCCACCGCCTTCGCAGGATCGTTCTGGTAAGGCATTGACGTAACGTTCCCGCTGTTTGTGCAATTGGTGAGCTGTCCGTAGTAATACATATACCCGAGAACCCCCGAAGCTCTCCTGTAGGCTATGATTTCGGCTGCATTCGAACAATCCGTCATGCGCAAATATCCGGTGTTTGCTGCGTTCGATTTATTATAGAATCTTCCCATGATACCGCCGACAGCGTCATACCCCTGTATTTTCCCGCTTACGACCTGACAATTTTCGATAATAACCGGAACAGAATCATCATCGCTGTATGCAAATCCGACCAACGCGCCGATACTGTCGCCTAAGAGCTTCTGCTCGGTATTGTAAGCAAGATCGATATTTACGTTGCTCAGTTTTACGTTTTTGATCGTCGCCCCATAGATACTTCCGAAAAATCCGTATACGACTTCACTGTATTCGGCCGGCGTCGTACTGTTTTTGCCGGGGTCCAGATCGGTAACGTCAAAACCTGTGTTGGACAATCCGTTGATCGTATGGCCCTGCCCGTCAAATGTGCCCTGGAATACAGATCCCACTTCATGATCGTTCTTTACTGCGTTGCGGTCCGTTATCCCGATCGAATGCCATGCCCATCCCGAAATATCGATATCCGCCGTCAAACGAACCGTCATTCCGTTATACGTCGTGCCGTTGTTGACCGAATCACGGAACAGCGCCAATTCTTTATAAGAATCAATGGACAGTACATAACCTTCCGCAGGATTCGGATCGCCCTGCGATTTATTATTAGAAGTTTCTATATATCCGCCTTGATTGGTAATTGTCTGCGACTGTGCATCGATCTCTTTAATATAACCCTTGTTTGTTACATTCGCCGCGGAAGATTCCACGATAATATGCTGCACGATTCCTCTTTCTTCGATCACAACATTTGCATCCGATACCGTTCCCGCTACGATCAGGTTATCCACACTTCCGTTTTCATGATAAGAATGATCTGCGATCTGGTTGATCGTAACCGTCCCCGCGCGGCTGTAATTGGTAACCGTCGCATTGGGAGAATCGATAACCATTTCCGCTACGGAACCATACACCGATACATTTTTCGCATCGGCGCCGTATTTTACCGTACCGAGGAACTGGAATGCCGATGTATCCAAACTGGAATCGTTCAGCTCAAGCGTCGTATCCGTTCCACCGATATCCGAGGAAAAATACAGATCCAAAGCCGACCATTTCTGAATATCCTCCATGGATCCGACCGTTACCCAAAGATACCCCTTCGCATTCGCAACCATACTCGCCACATCTGTGTACGCATTGTTCTCCGAATAAATCACCATTCCTTCCTTATCCAGATAAACGATACGGTTTGCCGCACTGTCCCACACAAATACGTTTCCGTCTGCCGTAGGATTCATATTCTCCAGGCTGTATCCGTTTTCATTCAAAAGATACAGCGTGTCCGTCATACGGTCCGACTTGTCCTCTTCGTAATCCGTCGTCGACAAGATCGTATTCATGTTCTTCGCCAGCACCGTATCCGATGATTCGTTCGCTTTTTCGATCAGCGACGTAAGCGTCGGAATCAGCACCGCAGCCAAAATCGCAATGACCGCGATCACGATGACGAGCTCTACAATCGTAAATGCCCTCTTCAACTTTTTCATTCCTTCCTTCTCCTTGCTTTATTTTTAGCCTTCCGGCTTTTTAACGCTGATAAACGGATTTTGTTTTGAGTTCTCAAAACAAAATAGCCATGGCTATTTTTCGGACTTTTATTATCTGAAATTTTCGTTTACAGAAATTATATCACAAATTTAAATTTTGTCAATCCATACGGACATAAAAACTAATTCTTTTTGAATATTTTCACGGCATACGGCGGTAAATAAATATCGTTGAGATTTCTTACTTCTCCCGTCAGCAAATCACGTCCTTCCGCCTCTTCCACTCGTACCGTTATATCCGAATCCGAAATATTGAAAGCACAATAGATCCGCTCTGTGTCCTTTTCTCTTTTAAAGCACATATACTTGTTGGACAGTACGCAATTCGCGTAGCTTCCGTACGCGAGAGCCTTTTCGCTCGTGCGGATCTTGTTGAGTCTGCGGATAAGATCCGTAAGAGCGGGACACTTATTCTCATCGATCGTTCCGATCGCCGGACGAAGTTTATAATCATTGTCCGATTTATCCCCTTCCGCACCGCATTCCGAACCATAATACACGCAAGGAATTCCCGGCATCGTGTACAGTACACCGTATAACGCCGCCAGCTTGTTCTTATTCTGCAGAGCCGTGTATGCCCGCACGACATCATGATTGTCCGCAAAGCTGAAAAGATTCTTTCCTGTATAAAGACACCACGGCTGCGAACCGAACAACCGCTCCAAAGAATGCGCGATCTCAAAAAAATTGTCCGAATTGAGAGCTGAGGTCAGCCCCTTATAACATTCATAGTTCGTGATCGAATCCAAACGTCCGGGAGTTACGTTCTTCACAAAATTCTGATTGTGGATCACTTCTCCCATCAGAAAAAAATCCGGACGTTTCGCGCTGACCGTGTGCCGCAAAAACTCGAAAAACCACTCCGGCAGCAAATAACTCACATCCAGCCGCAACCCGTCGATCCCGAATTCATCGATCCAGAACTCCACCGCACGGCGAATATAATCGGTAACCCCGGCACATTGCAGGTTCAACTTCACAAGCTCCATATGACCTTCCCAGCCTTCGTACCAGAACCCGTCATTATACGGACTGTTTCCGTCAAAATGAATGTAAAACCAATCCTTCTTATCCGTTTGCTCCCGCTTTGCCTTTACTTCCTCAAAAGCAAAAAAATGCCTGCCTACATGATTGAATACCCCGTCCAGGACCACGCGTATCCCCGCTTCGTGAAATTTCCCGACCAGGCGTTTCAAATCTTTATTATCCCCCAGGCGCCTGTCCACCTTAAAAAAATCCACCGTATCGTATCCGTGCCGCTCGCTTTCAAACAACGGATTCAGCAATACCGCCGTAAATCCGCAATCTTTGATGTAAGAAATATTCTCTTCGATCACCGACAAGCGATGCCGCACTTCTTTAAAATCATTCTCCCGCTCCGCACCGCAATATCCAAGCGGATAAATCTGATAAAAAACACTCTCGTCAAACCACATATTCCGTTTTCTGTCCTCGCTTTTCCCGCCGCCCGTTTCTCAGGCTGCTCTTTTTATTATACCATGCCCCCGTCCGTTCGTCAATATTTCCGCAAAAAACACCCTTTTCTTTTCGCCTCGCCGTTTTATTCTCCCTATCCTGTTGACTTTCCGCAAAAAAAAGCGTATCATCTTTTTGGTATAAAAAGGAGAGCTTATGGATATAACAAAAATTTTCTGGGATCTTGCGATCATCCTGCTTTCAACAAAATTGCTCGGCATGCTCATGCGCAAACTCGGCTTGCCGCAAGTGGTGGGAGCCGTCATTGCCGGACTTCTGATCGGCCCTGCCATCTGGGGTCAGTTCGGATGGTGGTCCCCCATCAACCCGACCGAAGCCGAAGGACAGTTTCTCGACGGAATCGCCGAGATCGGCGTCGTTCTCATACTGTTCTCCGCAGGTCTTGAAACGGATGTCGGCGAGCTGAAACGCTCCGGACTTACCGCCACGCTCATCGCGTGCGGCGGAGTTATCGTTCCGATGGGACTCGGATTTTTGATCGCCGTTCCCTTCCTCGGCGGTTTCTCCGCACTGTCCGATTCTGCCATCCTTTTAGACGCAGTCTTTGTCGGTGTCATCCTCGCAGCGACCAGCGTCGGAATCACCGTCGAAACGCTAAAAGAGATGGGAAAACTCAGCGGCAGAGTCGGCACTACCATCCTCTCCGCCGCCATTATCGACGACGTCATCGGTATCGTTGTTCTTTCCATCGTGATCGGATTCAAAGACCCTACTGCCAATCCCTGGATCACCATTCTGATGACTCTGGCTTTCTTTGCCGCTGCCATCGTCGTCGGTTTCTTTATCAAAAAATTATTTAAATTTCTATCCGCTAAATACGATCATAAACGGCGGATCCCCATTCTCGGGCTCGTCGTCTGTTTCGTCTATGCATATACCGCAGAAGAAATATTCGGAATTGCAGACATCACAGGTGCATACGTTGCAGGGATCGTCCTTTCTTCTCTTCGCGATACCCACTATATCGATCGCAAAATCGATATCAATTCCTACATGATCTTCTCTCCCGTATTCTTTGCAAACATCGGCATCGGTGTCAGTTTTGACGGATTTTCCCCCACTTTGCTCTTGTTCGCTCTGTGCTTTGTACTTGCAGGGATCGTCGGGAAAATCATCGGATGCGGCGGCGTTGCAAAACTTTGTAAACATACTTGGAAAGAGTCCGCACAAATCGGCTGCGGCATGATCGCCCGCGGCGAAGTCGCCCTCGTCGTCTGCAACAAGGGAATTGAAGACGGCCTTTTTGCCGGCACGGCCATCAATCCCGTCGTACCCGTCATTATGCTTGTCGTCCTCTCGTCCCTGCTCTGCCCCGTTCTTTTGAAATTCCTGTTCAAAAACGACAAACAGCTTCCCCTTGCGCCCGGCCAAAATGCCCCCGCTCTTTCCGCTTTGCCCGACGCGGCTTCTTCCGATTCTGCGCAAAACTCCGCCGATCTTCCGGAAAATCCTTCCGCGGCTGCCAATTCCTGAGCATTTACCCGAACAAACATATTTTACCGAAAGATTTAGAGGCGCAAATTTATTGTATCTGAAAAAATTCAACTTTCTTTATTATACTTAGCATATTTAAAATCGGCAATCATGTTACTATTTTAAAAGCGTCCTGTGCAGTAAACCTGCACAGGACGCTTTTTTATAAAGATTCTGATCATAAAATCTTCTCGGAAAGCAACTTGATCCCTTTTTCCGAAAGCAATTTCACCGCCCGATCCGTATCTTCGACGCGCATGAGAATTTTTGCCGTATTGTGATTGGTCAGGACAAACGAATACAGATATTCGATGTTTATATCCGCTTCTTCCATCAGTTCCACCACTTCCGCCAGCGCGTTCGGACGGTCATTCACTTCTACGCCGATCAATTCCGTGATGCCGACTGTAAACCCTGCCTGTTTAAGAATTTCATACGCCCTTTCATTATCGCGCGCAATAAAACGGACGATCCCGAAATCTTTTGTATCTGCGATCGACAGCGTAACAAAATCGATTCCTTCTTTTCCCAGAGCATTTGTCAGTTTATAAAGCCTGCCCGGACGATTTTCCATAAAAACCGAAAGCTGTTTTACCAACATTTTTTCATTCCTCCTTATCCGAATTTATTGCTCTCGCCTGTCTATGACGCGCACCGCTTTGCCTTCGCTGCGCTGGATGGAGCCGCTCTCACACAGTTTGATTTTCGCGCTCAGACCGATATACGAATTGACTTCCGTCTCCACTTTCCTCTTGATACTTTCAATATCCGATACGCGGTCGGGTGTCAGATTGCCCGCCAGCTCGATATCGATCTCCATCACGTCCAGATTGTTGACGCGATCCACATAGATCATATAATGCGGCGATACCCCTGCCACGTTCATGATCGCCGCTTCGATCTGCGACGGGAATACGTTCACGCCGCGGATGATCAGCATATCGTCCGAACGGCCCTTCACTTTCCCCATCTTGACCGTTGTTCTGCCGCATGCGCACTTCGCATCCGACAAAACACAAAGATCACGCGTACGGTAACGGATCAGAGGCTGTCCCGTCTTCGTGATCGTCGTGAACACCAGCTCTCCCTCGCTCCCGTACGGAAGAGGTTCCAGCGTTTCCGGATCGATGATCTCCGGAATAAAATGATCTTCCTGCACATGGCAGCCGTGTTTTTGCATACACTCCATCGCAACCCCGGGACCGCTGATCTCCGATAAGCCGTAAATATCCAAAGCGTCGATATTCAGCAAACGCTCGATCTCTTCGCGCATCTGGTACGTCCAGGGTTCTGCCCCGAACACGCCGCCCTGCAGATTGAAATCTTTGATATCCATCCCCGCTTTTTCGATCTCGGTTCCCAGAAAAATCGCGTACGAAGGAGTACAGCAAAGATGCGTCGCCCCGAAATCGCGCAAAAGCGTAAGCTGTCGGATCGTATTGCCCGCACTTGCCGGTACGGTACTCGCGCCGATTTTCTGCGACCCATAATGTGCTCCCAGTCCGCCCGTGAACAAGCCGTACCCGTATGCCACATGAACCAGCGAATCTTTCGTAACTCCCGCCATCGCCAGTCCTCGCGCAGCCGCTTCCGCCCAAACATCGATATCGTTCTGTGTATACCCCACCACGGTCAGCTTGCCCGTCGTGCCGCTCGAAGCATGCACCTCGACAATATCGCTCTGCGGCGCCGAATAATATCCGAACGGATACGCCGCCCGCAGGTCATGCTTGACCGTAAAGGGTAATTTGCTCAGATCCGCCACACTCCTGATGTCCGAAGGTCTGATCTTATATTCGTCCATTTTTGCGCGGTACGGTTTGCAATGATTATAAACAAGCTCAACTGTTTTGCGCAACCTCTCGCTCTGCAGATTTTCCATCTCCGAACGGGACAGGCATTCATATTCCGGCCGGTAAATATAATCTTTGAGTTTCCCCTTCATTCTCTCCCCCTTCAGCTTCAGACTGCGGCATACCCCAATTCGAATGCCTTTTTGTTCATTTCGACTGTCTTTTGCGGAATGCTCGAAAGCAATGCTGCCTCAAACGTATCTTTTTCATATCCAAGCTTTTTACAAAGCGCTCCCAGCATGACCGAGTTCGCCGCCTTTGCATTTCCTGATTCTAAAGCCAGCGCCAATGCGTCGATCCCCGTACCGCGAAGTTTGCTCTCTATTCCCTGCGGGTATTCCGCGGCTCCCGTAACGACAGGCATCGGCATGATCTCCTGCGTGGAATACAATACTTCGCCCTCTGTCTTCAGATAATGCATATAGCGCAGAGCTTCCAGTTTTTCAAACGCCAGGATCATATCCGCGCTTCCCTCGTCGATGATCGGCGACGCGATTTTTTCGCCGATCCGCACATACGTCATTACGCTGCCGCCGCGCTGTGCCATTCCGTGCACTTCGCTCAGCTTCACATCATATCCCTTTTCCAACGCATATTTCCCGAGTACGCGGCTCGCCAGCAAAGTGCCCTGGCCGCCGACTCCTACTATCAGTATATCCATATCATTTGACCTCCCCGTCGATCGCTCCGAATTTGCAGACACCTTGGCACAATCCGCATTCCGTGCACAAAGATACGTCGATCGTAATGCCGTTCTTGCCGTTCACGATCGCAGGGCATCCCAACTTCAGGCACGCCTTGCATTTCCTGCATTTCTCATTCACCTTGAATCCTGTATAAAGTTTCTTCGTCAAAAGAACACAAGGTTTCTTCGCAATGATGACCGATACGTCTTCGTTCACAAGCGCCGCCTTCACGGCTTTTTCCGTCGCCGCAAGATCGCCCGGGTCGACCGTAACAACATCTTTTACGCCCACGGCACGGCAGACTTCTTCCAGATTCAATTCATATGTAGGTTCGTTTTTGATCGTCTTGCCCGTAGCCGGATGATTCTGATGTCCCGTCATTCCCGTGGTACGGTTATCCAAAATCACGACCGTAACCTTCGCTTTATTATAGACAGCGTCAATCAGTCCCGTAATTCCGCTGTGAATGAACGTCGAATCTCCGATGACCGCCACGGAATGCTTGTGCGCTTGCGGATCGGCCTTATCAAACCCGATCGCCATTCCGATGCTCGCGCCCATGCAGACAACGGCATCCATCGACCCGAGCGGCGGCACCGCTCCCAAAGTATAGCACCCGATATCGCCCAATACATTGAGTTTCAATTTGGACAGCACATAAAATACGCCGCGGTGCGGACAGCCCGCACAAAGCACGGGCGGACGAGCGGGGACCGACGCGGGAGATATTTCCGCTTTTTCTCCCAAAACTTTTTCGCGGATAAGTTTTGCAGAGAATTCTCCGCAGTGAGGGAATATATTTTTCCCCTCCACTGCTATGCCGTGCGCCTTGATCTGCGTTTCCAGATGCGGCGCCAGTTCTTCCACCACAATACAGCGCTTCACGCTCTTCGCAAATTTTTCGATCAGTTTATACGGCAGAGGCCAAACCGTACCGAGTTTGAGAACACTCGCCTCGGGCAATGCCTCCTTGACATACTGGTATACACCGCCTGCACAAATAATGCCCAGTTCTTTGCTCCCCTCTTCGATCCGATTGATCGCAAATCCATTGGAATCTTCCGACAGCTTTTGCGTGCGATCTTCCACAGCCACATGTTTGGTGCGTGCGTTCGCCGGCATCATGACATATTTCGCTATATTGCGCTCATATGACTTGACGGGCTGTTCCTCACGCTCGCAAAGCTCCACAAGACTCTGCGAATGCGCTACGCGCGTCGTAATGCGCAAAATGATCGGAGTATCGTATTTTTCGGAAAGTTCAAAAGCCAATTTTGTAAAATCTTTCGCTTCCTGACTGTCTGAAGGCTCCAAAACGGGAACCTGCGCACTGACTGCCGTCAGACGCGTGTCCTGTTCGTTCTGCGACGAAAATACGGACGGATCATCCGCTACCGCCACGACCAAACCGCCGTTCACTCCCGTATAAGAGGCCGTAAACAAGGGATCGCACGCCACGTTCAGTCCGACATGTTTCATCGACACGATCGTTCGCGCGCCGCGGATGGACGATCCGATCCCGACTTCTAAAGCCACTTTTTCATTCGGCGACCATTCGCTGTATACGTCATCGTAACGCGCAAGCTCTTCCGTGATCTCCGTCGACGGTGTACCCGGATAAGCGGTTGCCACCTTTACACCTGCTTCCCATGCGCCGCGCGCTACTGCAAAATCTCCTAACATCAATTTCTTCATATCTGTAAACCTGACCTGATATTTTATACTTTTTTACCGAAGCACGGATCCCCTTCAGTTTTTCCTCAGATCCGTAACCCTCTTGACTTTTCCTTCCGTACGCTTGATCGAGAACGGCTCGACCAGCTTCACTTTTACATCGATCTGCAAAACAACGCGCAATCTGTGTTTTATCTTCGCGACCAGCTCTTCCAATTTGAAATAATCGGTCAGAAGATTTGCATCGTCCACTTCCACACGCACTTCCAGCGTGTCCATGTAATTGACTCTGTCCACAATGATCTCGTATGTCTTGCCCAATTCATCCATCCCCATCAGCACACTTTCGATCTGCGACGGGAACACGTTCACCCCTCGGATGATCAGCATGTCGTCCGTCCTGCCGACCACGCGCGACATACGCGCCAGCGTCCTGCCGCATTTGCAAGGTTCGTACGTAAGCGACGTGATGTCCTTCGTCCTGTAACGCAGGATGGGCATACCCTCTTTTACAAGGGTCGTTAAAACCATTTCTCCCTGCTCGCCTTCTTCCAAAACCCGGTTCTTCTCCATATTGACGATCTCGGGATAAAACATATCTTCGTTTATGTGCATGCCCGCTTTCTCACGGCATTCCCCCGCGACACCCGGGCCGCCGACTTCCGTTAAACCGTAGTTTTCCGTGGGGAACGCCCCGAACAGCTTCTGCAAAGATTCGTGCGTTTCCGCCGTGGACGCTTCCGCGCCCATGCAGACCAGACGTACTTTTAAATCCTTGAGGATCCCTTCTCTTTTCGCCGTCTCCGCCAAGTACATCGCGTAACTCGGCGTTGCGATCAACGCCGTTACCCCGAAATCCCGCATCAGCATCAGCTGGCGCTCCGTGTTGCCCGTCGACATCGGCACGACCGTCGCCCCCAGCTTTTCAATGCCGTAATGAAGCCCGAATCCGCCCGTAAACAGCCCGTATCCGAACGCAACCTGGAATATATCTTCATCCGTCGCTCCTGCCATCGCCAACAGGCGCGCTATGCACGTCGACCAGTTATCAATATCCGCGCGCGTATACCCGCCCACGATCGGTTTTCCCGTCGTGCCGCTCGACGCGTGCAGACGAATGATCTTTTTCATCGGTACCGCAAAAAGCCCGAAAGGATAATTTTCCCGCAAATCGTCTTTCGTCGTGTAAGGAATATTTTCTATGTCCTTTAACGTCCTGATATGCTCAGGTTTCAGACCGATCGCATCAAAACGCTTGCGGTACATGGGAACATTTTCATACGCATACCGCACAATATGCTTTAAACGCTCCAGCTGCATCTGTCGCAGCGTTTTTCTGTCGATCTTCTCAATTTCCGGACTGAACATTTCTTTTAACCTGCCTCTTTCCATTATGGAATCTGTTAAAAAGAATTGTATCACACTTTGATTTTTTATGCAATAGCTTTCCGCTTTTTTTTGCAAATTTTCCTTAAATAACGCACATTTTTACGCTTTTTTCATTTTTGGGCTGTTTTTTTATGCGCATATACGCATAAAAATACAGCGATATCACCTATCCCTCCCTTACATGGTTGAATTATCTTATCAACATTCACAGCACCCAAAAATTCCTTTAAAAACTTGTATGCCGCGCCGAACAAAAAAGCCGCCATACGCAATTGCCTATGGCGACGTCATTGTCGTTTAAACAATATTCCGATTCTCGGCAAACGGAACTTTTGCAATTTAATTTAAGCAGCAAATACAGCCTCTGCGGTAAAATCAATAATCAATGCGGACCGTTTCCAGAATATCGGGATTTCCGACCGTCCTTCCTCCGCCCAGCACGACCGACATCTGCGGCTCTTCCGCAAGGTTCACGTCCATCTGCAGCTTACGCGACAAATAATCGTCCAGTCCGATCAACTTTGCCCCGCCGCCTGACAGATAAATACCGCTGTGCCAGACCGAAGCCGAAACTTCCGCAGGAAGTTTCGCAAGGACCATGCTCGTATATTCCGCGATTTTGTCGGCAAACACCTTCGCGCATTCATAGATATCCCCCGATGACACTGCCACCGAACGCGGCCTTCCGCTTGTGATATCCCGACCGTTCACGACCATGCTTTCATTGTCCGCTTCGTACAGACTCGCCGCCGTCCGCTTCAGTTTTTCACTCGTCAAAAGACCGATCTTTAAATTGAAAGAATCCGCCACGACATCGATGATATGGCTGTCGATATTTCCGCCGCCGATATTCAGACCGATCCCTGCAATGATCCCGTCCAGCGAAAATGCCGCAATATTCGTACTTCCGCCGCCGATATCTACCACAAAGACAGGGGAACTTTCGTTCAGCGTCAGATTCTGCCCGAACGCCGACAAAAACGGAACTTCTACAAAGTGAACCAATCCGATCCCGCACGCTTCCGCCAGACGATAATATTTGTCCAAAAGCGCGTTGTCGCAACCGCAAGGGACACTGAACAATACTTCCGTCCGCTTTGCCTGCCCTTTCCCGATATTGATCTTTTTCAGGAAATACGAAAGCATGACGGAAGCCATCTGCTCGTTTACGATGTCCGCTTCGAACACGGGAAAAACGATCGTCGTGTATTCCGCCGTCTTTCCGATCAACTGTTTTGCCTCTTCGCCGATCGCCTTGACCATATTCGTCCCGGAAGCAACCGCCACACAGCTCGCTTCCGCCAGTACGATACCGCTCCCGATTTTATATATTTTTGTTACCGACGACCCTAGATCGATTGCCAATTTAATCATGAAATCACTCCGAACCCGCGCAATTGCGCCTTCATCTCTTCCAACGGAAGCCCGATTATATTCGTATAGCTCCCTTCGTATTTCTCCACCAGCCGCGCATCGTCCTGGATCCCGTAGCTTCCCGCTTTATCCAACGGCGACCCGCTTTTTACATATTCTTCGATAAAATCTTCCGAAAGCTCCCGAAAAGTTACATCCGAACGGCAAAACCCAGTCTCCTCACGATCTCCTTCGCAGATGCACCAGCCCGTGTAAACGGAATGCGTTCTGCCCGACAATGCCCGCAACGTTTTTTTCGCGTCTTGCGCATCTTTCGGCTTACCCAAAACCTTTCCTTGAAAATACACGATCGTATCCGCTCCGATAACCAGCGCGTCCCGATGCTCCGCAAAGACACTTTCCGCTTTTTGCTTTGCAAGCTCTTCTACGATCTTTTCGGGTGCCAGCTTTTGATCCGCACGCTCCTCCGATCGCGAAGGAATAACTTCAAAGTCGCTTACGATCTCATTCAACAATTCTTTTCTGCGCGGACTCGCGCTTGCCAGTATGATCCTCATTTCATCCGCCCGATCCTTTTTTCTGTGAAATCGACAAATAGCCGCAAAAAATTTGCGGCTATTTTTTCCTTACAGGATCTCCAGATTTTTACGGAACGATTTGCGGAATTCCGCATTCGCCGTCATCGCATCGCGGATCTCCAGCGACGCGTCTCCTTCCACTTCCGTCTTCATGATCACGGAATCTCCCAGCACGTCGCAGTTGATCCCTTTGATCGTACCGCTGCAGCTGCGATCGAGACTTTCCGCGATCCGCAGCATCACGCCCAGTTTGCGCACCGCATCCAGATCTTCTTCCTGCACAATGTCTTTATAACGCATCCAATCCAGCGGAGATATATCCTCTTTCTTATGGCATCCCGCCACAAACGCCGCCAATACGATCTCACGATGCGTGATCCCGAACAGCGTCGCATTCAATATCATGTAACAGCTGTGCTTCTGATGATTGTAAAATTTGATGCGATTGCCGCAATCGTGCAATGTAGCCGCCACTTTCAGGATCTTCAGATACTGGCGCGGGAATTTATGCAAAACGCGCAACTGTTTGAAAAGCTGTACCGACAAATTCACAACATGCTCCACATGCTGTTCGTCGCATTCATAATAACGCACAAGGCTGGTCAGGCTGTATCCGAGAATATCCGAGATCGGTTTTTCCAGCGTGATCGGCATTGCCTGATTGAACATGATCCCTTCGCGAAGCCCTGAACCGCCGATCGTGAATGTTTCAAACTTCATGAAGCGTGTGAAAGATTTCACGACTGCCAGCGCCGCAGGAAGAATATCCGCGCGCCCCGAGGAGAGCCCCTTGATCTTGCGCTTTTTATCCAGATCCAGCACTTTGATCAT
>CASEWU010000197.1 GCA_949291725.1 uncultured Bacillota bacterium | reverse complement strand
ATATTTTTCATAGAGCCTTACCTCCTCAGCCCAAGAGCATGGTAATGGGAACAGCCGAAGCCATGCCCACGATAATACAAAACGGAAGTGCATAATCGTTGATCCAGCGCCATTTCGTTACTTTCAGCAGCAAGCCGCAAAGTGCCATGACGATGGCGGAAACAAAAAACACCAACACCGGGATCCAGCCGTGCGACCCTTCCCCCACGCCGCCGAAAATATAGCCGAGAAACGCGGAGATCATGCCCAGAAACAGCGCCGTCATAAAAATTTCGCCCCATTTCTTATCGCGCTGACGCATCCGCATCAGTCCGCGCTGGATCTTTTTGCCCGTGATCAAAGGCAGGAACATGGATACAAGCATGCCGCAGGTCATGACAAGCGCCACGGTAACATAGATCGTCGCATCCGTAACGTTGTCGGGGAAAATGTTGGCAGCTATGGTTTCATAACTGAAACTGCCGATCACCGACAGCCGCAGCCACGGCAACGGTATTCCGAGTTTCTGCGACAGCGCCACGATCCCGACAAGAATCGCAACCGCCGGCGCTACCGTAAAGATACCCGCGCGCACCATCGTTTTATGGAGGACCGCTTTGGACATTCCGATCTTTACGCCGCGACGATAAGCGCGTACAAGAAAAAAGACCGCCTGCGCCACAACTACTGCCAGGATCAGTGCCACAATGACATACAGAACAGGGGCGTTCTTATCAAATTGCACCGCATTGAGCTGAAAAAACATAAAAAACCCCGCATTTTTTATTGCAAAGCGAAAACTTTGCTTTCTTTTTAAAAAAGTATACCATACCCGGCCCATATTTTCAACTTATCTGGCAAAGTTTTCATAAAATACATTGAAAATTCATACGAAATTTGACAAAAAAACGATGAATCACGAATACTTTTTTAGACAATCTGATCAGCTTGCCTGGTCTTCCATTTTTCCTTACCTTAAAAATAGGGCGGGAACGCAAATTGCGTTCCCGCCCTGCCCGATTCAAACGGTTAAGGCTTTTTATAACAAAGCCAAACCTTACAATTTTTACATACTTTCTTTCAGAATCTCAATAACTTCTTCCTTGGTCAGGATCTTATAGCCGCCCTGCATGATATACGTGCTGTCTGCGATGCCGGGGATCATATCTTCGGTAACGCCCAACGTTTTCAGATCCATCACCAAGCCGATCGCACGCATCCATTTTTCCAAAGCCGCCAAGCCTTCTTTTGCCGTTTCTTCCTCGCTCTTGCCCGACGGATCGACGCCCCATACGTTTACGGCATAGCGCGCGATTTTCTTGACCCCGTACGGCAGAATATGCCGCATATATGCAGGCGTAACCGCCGCCAGCGTCATGCCGTGCGTGGCGTCCGTATAAGCGCCGACCGCCTGGCCGATCATATGCACTTCCCAGTCCGTAGTTTTTCCCATCGCCACAAACGTGTTCAGCGCCCATGTCGCCGTCCACATGATATTGCTGCGCGCCTCGTAATTTTTCGGATCTTTCACCGCAATATCTGCGCTGTGTATCAGCGAACGCATCAGCCCTTCCATGACATAGTCGCTCGTATTGTCGTCCGTACCGGAAAAATATTGCTCATGAATGTGGCAGAGAATATCAAAAAATCCCGCGACCATCTGGTATTTCGGCAAGGTAAATGTATATTCCGGATCGAGGATCGCAAATTTCGGAAACACCTCTTCTCCAAACACTTTCCCGATCTTGAGCTTCTGCGCATGATTGGTAATGACCGAACCGCCGTTCATTTCGCTGCCCGTGCCGACCATCGTCAGTACCGCGCCCACCGGCACGATCTCACAGTCAGGATCCTCCATGCGCAGATAATATTTCTCCCAGAAATCTTCCTTACAATGCACCGAAACAGATACGCCCTTCGCATAATCGATCACCGAGCCGCCGCCCACTGCCAGGATCAGATCCGCTTTCGCCGCACGCGCACGCTCGATTCCTTCTTTCATCTTTTCCGTCGTCGGATTCGGCATCACGCCCGCATCTTCATAGACGGTCTTTCCGTTCTCTTTCAAAACTTTCATCACAGCGTCATAGATCCCGTTTTTCTTGATCGATCCGCCGCCGTAAACCAAAAGCACGTTCTTCCCGTATTTGGGCAGCTGTTCGTTCAGTCCTTCCAGAGCATTCTTCCCGAAATATAATTTCGTCGGATTGCAATACGTAAAATTCCCTAACATTTCGTTTTCTCCTTTTCCGTTACGCTTTTATGCGCTGTTTTTCTCTATTATAAAACTTAAAGTTGACTCCAAGTCAAGCAAATTTTTAAATTTCTTAAAAATTTTCCGAAAATCCACCCTTCACAGACCGCTGTCCCGCACAAGAATTCCTTTTGTTCCCCACCCGCAAATTGCACGCCCCGCGCTTTGTCCATCCAGCGAATCGCACGCCCCGCAGTTTACCCCGGCGATTGGCAGCAACGGCGAACCCGGCTTTGTCTGCACAGCCATGCCATCACAGTCTGCGACGGGCGCTTCGGCCCATTCGGCCAGCCAAAACACAGTTGAGCAAAGCACGGCCCGATAACGCCTGCGAAAAATGCGGCCGTGCAAAGTACAGAGCGTTCGGCAAGGTTTAAGTATTAAAAACAGATTGCAAACGACAATTTGAAAGCGATTGAAAGCGTTTTATGAACGAAAAGCTTTTGCCGCGCCGAAATTATTTCGGCGCGGCAAAAGCTTATGTTTTATTTTTTATCGCATTGATCGGTATTGCGAAACGGACAGCCCGCACATTTATTTTTATGGTTTTTCTTTCGCCGTACAATATAAACCGCTGATGCGGCGATCCAAACAAGTACAAGCACGGCAATCAAAATACTGATCCACCACATATCCCACCTATACGAACAGACATCCGATCTGATAAACGGCAAAGGTGATCACCCAAGCGACGATCAGCTGGAACAGAGCGACAAAGCCTGTCCATTTCCAGCTTTTGGATTCTTTATGGATGGTAGCCAGCGTCGCGGCGCAAGGAATATACAGCAAACAGAACACCATCAGACAGAAAGCGTTGAGCTGGCCGAAGCCGATGGAAGAAAGGACGGAGGCAAATGCCTGCATTCCTTCAGCGGAACTGGCATTGGCGATCCCGAACAGGACGGCACAACTGGAAACGACAACTTCTTTCGCGGAGATACCGGCAATCAAAGCAACAACAATCTGCCAGAACCCGAGTCCGATGGGAGCAAAGACAGGTACGAGGAATTTTCCGATATAGGCACCGAAACTAGCCGACATATCTTCCGCAAATCCCTGCGGACCGAAATAAAGCAGTGCCCAGATGATGATGGTCGCAATAAAAATGGTCGTTCCGGCTTTGACGAGATAATCTTTGACCTTTTCCCAAACATAAATTCCGACCGTACGCAGATCAGGCATTTTATATTCGGGAAGTTCGATGATGAGGTAATTGGCGTTTTGTTTCTTATCGATCAAATGAAGAATGGCAGATATTCCGATCGCAACGACGATGCCGATCACGTACATCGAATACGCCGCCAGCATGGCGTATCCGCCGAAAAACATTTCCGCAAAGAGAATGTAAACGGTCAGACGCGCACTGCAACTCATAAACGGCGTTACCAGCATAACTTTGATGCGATCGCGCTTGTTTTCCAGTGCACGGGAAGCCATGATCGCGGGAACGGTACAGCCAAACCCCAAAAGCATGGGGATGAATGCCTTACCGGAAAGGCCGAGCTTACTCATCAGTCCTTCCATGACATATGCCACGCGGGACATATACCCGCTGTCTTCCAAAAACGCCAGTGCCAGAAACAAAATAAAGATATTCGGCAGGAAGGTCAGGATCATTCCGACGCCGCCGATAATGCCGTCCACGACAAGGGATGTGATGATCCTGTTTGCTCCGACGGAATCCAATCCGTTTTGCGCGGCATTGGAAAGCCATCCGATCCCCAGTTCAAAAAAGCCTTTGATCCAGTCCCCTATAAAGAAGGTGAGGAAAAACACCAATGCCATGATCCCGAGAAAGACGGGAATGCCCCAAATCCTGTGCGTCAGAACACGATCGATCTTTTCCGTCAGAATATCCTGTTCCTGTTTATGCAAAAGGACCTCATGGATGATCTCGCCGATAAAATCATATTTCTCGTTAATAATCTCCGATTCATAATTTTTATCGAGCACATCCGGAAGGTCGACGGGGTATTTTTCTCCGATCTCCTTATCGCCTTCCAGCAATTTGATCGCGTGCCAGCGATAATTGGGAAGATCGGGATACTTTTCTTCCAATGCAGCGATGATTTTGTCGATCTTATCCTCGATCGCGTCCGAATAGACCATGGCATATTCGGCATGATCGTGCTGATGCGACGACATATAAGGATGATCGTGCACAAGCCCTTCGGAAGGCTTATGCCCTCGGTGATGGATCGCCGCATGAAGCAGAACATCCAACCCTCTGCGTTTGCGGGCCGTTACGGGAACCACAGGAATGCCCAGCATTTCCGGCAGACGATGCATGTCGATCTCCATACCGCGCTTTTGCACGATATCCATCATGTTCAGGGCCATAACGACCGGCTTGCCCAGTTCCAGAAGCTGCAACGTTAAGTACAAACTGCGCTCCAGCACCGATGCATCCACCACATTGATGACTACATCCACTTCGTCGCTCAAAATAAAATTACGCGCGACCGTCTCTTCCATGGTATAAGACGTCAGCGAATAAGTACCCGGAAGGTCTACAAGGTGGATCTTCTGATTGTGGTCTTTGATCGCGCCTTCCACCTTTTCCACCGTTACCCCGGGCCAGTTCGCTACTTTCAGATTTGCTCCCGTATAGGCATTGAAAAGCGTTGTCTTGCCGCAATTCGGGTTTCCTATAAACCCGATCGTCATCTCTTCCTGCACTTCTTCGCTCATTCTGCTTCCCTCACGCTGATATTTCTCGTTATGTTGCTTCCGAGCGCAACCCGCGTACCGCGCAGTTTGATGATCAGGATCCCCTTTCCCTTCCGGTTCAGTACGGTAACGGGTGCACAATCCGTCATGCCCAGCGCTTCCAGATGCCGCTCCATTTTAAAAGGCAGAGAAATACTCTCCACGACATATTTCCCTCCGATTTTCGCATCACTCAACAGCATTGGCTACTCCTTTGTGATATGAACTTTTTCGGCTACATATTATAGCACCGCCAAAGCGTGCCGTCAACCTCTGGCGATCGGCGCGCGCAAAATCCTTTATGCATTTATTTCCTTCTTCTTTGATCGTACGGACCGATTTTTCAATTTCTGTCAATGCCTGCCTATACACCGCTCTGTTCCCAAAAAAGCGCCACAAGACTCTCTACCGTACTTCCATAACTTTGAATGCCGTCGTGTACCCCGTTCGCTTTCAGAAACAAATCGTTGAAAAAACCGGAAATCGTGTCGATGATCCCCTCATATTTTTTATAATGCTCGTTCGCGTTGCGATACTCTTGTTTTATTTCCGGCAGCAAGCACTCATAAAGCGGCTTAAAATTTTCTTCGGAAAGAGCATTCAGTGTAACCGATACCGCACTCATCAGTCCGCTGTAACGCAGGTACGCGTCCTGCGAACGGATACACAGCACATACGCGGTAATATTTGCTTCGTTTTCGCGCGATACTCCTTTGGCATGCGTCATTTCGTGCGCCATCGTAACAGGCAGATCATAAGCGGGTATATTCGTATTCACATTCGCTTCCGCATAAAAAGGAAAATAAATGCCCGTTATCCCGAGATAACTCATCGGCACCGACAACGCCACAGCCTTCGGACTGACTTCGTAACAAGCAAAATAATTTCCGTATCCGTCAAATTTCGAATTGATCCGCTTTGCCGTTTCCGCAAACGAATACGGCGGCACGACATTGCCTTCTTCATCCCGTGAAAGTTCCCCCGACAACTGATTGAGCTGTTCCACATAATATTGCGCGGCGGCGACTACATCTTCCTCTTTGACCTGAATATTCGCAGAGATCCCCAAAGCGTCATAGACGGATACACGGTTATAAAGCGGCGCATATAAGATGCCGAACAGAGCCAGCACACACAGTACAGCCATCCCCAGCCGATACAACATACGCAAAAGACGTGTAAAATATTTTTTGAAGAGACAGCTCCCCGCATACACCAGCAAAAACGCCGCACCGAGCAAAAGCAAAACCGCCGTGATCTCATAAAAAGAGAACGGAACAATCCCCGTGATCCGACTGATCCAAAATCCCAGCGCGCGCGTAAGGCCTTGCGCATAGAAATATTCTGCCATCCACGGCACTTGTGCGGTCAGAAAAATGATCGACACGCTTAATGCAGCTGTAATTAATTTTTGAAGACGGCTCATCCGCCGCCCGTACAGCGGTCTTATTCTCATGCTCCCATTATATCATACCTTGACCGATATTTCCGTTAAAATTCAGAAAAATTTCAAAACTCTTTTCCTTGGACGGCTGTCAATATATAATTACGATCGCTCCCTTTGCGCGTCATATCGTTTGCCCCGAAATGTGTTGCATTTTTTAATACGTCTGCGCGGCGCACATAATCACCTGCGCGCCGAATGGCCTAGGCGCCAAATGACTTGCTCGCCGAATAATCTGCGCGCCGTTTGATTTTTGTACCGTTTGATTTATACAAAAAACGCGGCACAGCTGTTTGCTGTGCCGCGGCGTCGATACTTATGCAAATACCCACTTATCAGGTAAATTTCAAATGCCTCTGTTTTTCAAATTTT
>CASEWU010000196.1 GCA_949291725.1 uncultured Bacillota bacterium | reverse complement strand
TTTCTTGGAAAATATTCCGCTTTCTTTTGCGGGTATATTTATATACAGTAAAATACTCTCTGAAACACAGACAGTCTGCCCGCTTTGTTTAAACGAAAAGGGGAGGGAATTCAAAAAAACGTTTGTGATTTTGAGAGAAAGCGAAAAGTCCATTTTTTAGGATAGGCGGGGGCGCAAAATTATTTTGCGCCCCCGCCTTTTATTTCTTGTATATTTTTACATTTTGCGGTATAATGATGGAAGAATCAAAAAAACGACGGAGAAAAACAATATGATTGATATGTCCACGATCAAGAAAGCCGACGAAGAAGTATACGAGGCGATGGATCTCGAACTTTCCCGTCAGCGGGGCAATATTGAGCTGATCGCGAGCGAGAATTTTGTTTCGCCCGCGGTGATGGCGGCAGTCGGTTCGCACCTGACGAACAAGTATGCGGAAGGTTTGCCGGGCAAGCGTTATTACGGCGGATGCCAGTATGTCGACATTGTTGAAAATCTGGCGATCGAGCGTTGCAAAAAACTGTTCGGGTGCGATCATGTAAACGTGCAGCCGCACAGCGGAGCGCAGGCGAATACCGCGGTATACTTTGCACTGCTCAATCCCGGCGACACGATTCTGGGAATGAATTTGTCGCACGGCGGTCATCTTACGCACGGATCGCCCGTCAATATTTCGGGAAAATATTTCAAGATCGTGCCGTACGGTGTTTCGAAAGAGGACGAGCGCATCGATTACGATGCCCTGGAGCAGCTGGCGATCGAAAACAAGCCGAAAATGATCGTGGCAGGGGCGAGTGCGTATCCGAGGATCATCGATTTTCCCCGTTTGCGCGAAATTGCGGATAAAGTCGGCGCATATCTGATGGTCGACATCGCACACATTGCCGGACTGGTCGCGGCGGGATTGCACCCTTCGCCCGTACCGTATGCGGACGTTGTAACGACGACGACGCACAAAACGCTTCGCGGTCCGCGCGGCGGCGTCATTATGTGCAAGGAGCAGTATGCGAAAGCGATCGACAAAGCCGTATTCCCCGGAATGCAGGGCGGCCCGCTCATGCACGTGATCGCAGGGAAAGCAGTGGCGTTCAAGGAAGCTCTTTCAGACGAGTTCAAAGCCTATCAGAAACAGGTCGTGGCGAATGCGGCGGCAATGGCGGATGAATTCAAAAAGTGCGGCGTGCGCCTTGTATCGGGCGGAACGGATAACCATCTGATGCTCGTCGATCTTCGCGACAAGAATATGACGGGCAAAGAGCTGGAAAAAATGCTGGACGAAGTGAATATCACGGTCAACAAAAATACCATCCCGTTCGAAGAAACCAGCCCGTTCATCACGAGCGGTATCCGTATCGGTACGCCCAGCATCACGACGCGCGGCTTTAAAGAAGAGGATGCGCGGCTGGTTGCAAGGCTGATCACAAAAATTATCGAGGAAAAGGAAGCCGCATTTGATTTTGTCCGCGGAGAAGTGAAAAAACTTTGCGACAAATATCCTCTGTACGCCAACGACATTCTGTAAAGATCGTCGGGAAAGTCAGAGAAAAAACGTTTTGACTGCGTTTACGGCGCGTTGTACGGCATCCTTATTCCTGTCTGCATCTATTCGAACGTGCGGATAGACAATTGTTTTCGGAACCATGGACACAGCGTCCGTATGAATCAAAAAGAACCGTCTTTCAAGTATATGTTTTGGAAGACGGTTCTTTTTTTGTATGTACATAAAATGGCGGCGCAGGGTAAACGTCCCTTTAAGCTATAAAATCTCAACCAGCCAAGAGCAAGCCTTGGGTGAGGATTTCAATAATCTTTTCTTCCGGCAAGGCAATCGATGCTCACTTCAAAATAATCGGCAAGTTTAATAAGCTGCGAAAGTTTCGGTTCGGAAACGCCGTAATACCAGTTGGAGACCGTCTGCTGGCTGAATTTTAAATCCTTTGCCAAACGATACCTAGTAATTTTGTTTTCTTTCATGAGAGCCGCAAAATTTTTGTAAAAGGGCTGCGTTTTTTGCTGTAACATTGTTTTTTGATTATATCAAAAAATATTTTGATTCGCAAGGGAACAGACAGACTTCGTAAAAAAGATGATTCAGGTAAATTTTTGAAATGAAAGAACGGATTTATTTGCGTCGTTTATCGGTTCTTGACATATTTCCGTCCGTCGTATATAACCCTGTGAGGATGAAAAAAGGGAGGGTTCAGATGGAAAGAAAAGCACACCGCCTTGTACTGGCGGCAGGAATTTCGGAAATGTTATTGGCAATCGTCGGCTTTGCGGTGTTTGAGTGGGTAATTTATCTTTTTTTCTGGATTATAAAGCAAATTTGGCGCAGTCGGAACAGCCCCTGATGATGATCGGTTTTACAGCGCTGATGACGGTATTCTTTTATTTCATCCCTTTTCTCGGGATCTTGTTTTTGCTCAATCTTCTCACGGGCATCCGCTCCGTTTGCCGAGGGGCGGGAAAAAGACTTTTGTTCTCAGGCAAGAAAGGTTATGGCTTGGGGTCAGCATTTCGATTTCGGCGATCGGTTTGCTCTTTGCGGCAGTGGCATCGATCGCTGTGAACGTTTGCCTGTTTTTCGTGCAGCCCGCTTCGACTGTACATACGCCCTCCGACCAATGAACTGATTCTACCCCCAAAGCGCGATCGATCTAAAATAAGAAAGATCAAATGAAAAAGCCTTTCGCAAATGATATGCACCCCAAAAGTCAGACAAACTTTTGGGGTGCATATCAAATCCTTTTGCCGCATGTTTTGGCGAAAAGGTATGGGATCGGAATTGCAGCGTAATTTTTCATCGGAAAAACTGTCGATCGGGAAAGACTGCAGATCGGCTGTCGATCAAAAAGACTGTCGATCATCTGTCAGTCGGAAAGACCCAACAGGTAGTCGGCGCTGATTTTGAACGTTTTGCAGATAAGGTAAATACTTTCCGCATTCGGCTGAATTTTCCCCGTTGTCCAGTCGGACACACTCATGGCAGAAACTCCGACCTTTTCAGCAAATTTCCGCTTGCTCAGACCTGATTCATTTATAAATTCGCTTAATCGCATCGCAAATAAATTTTCCATACTTAAATTGTAAGACAAATTTTACAAAAAAGCATTTATATAAGACATATTTTACATTATAGTTAATCGTAAGGCATGTCTTAAAATTTTTGGAAGGATAAAAAAGTGGAAAAGAAAGCAGTAAAGGAAAAACAATGTTTCTATTGCGGTAGTAATGAAGCATATTATACAAAAGGTTTGCGGCGGTTTGAACGTACAAGGCAAGGCTTTTGTTCAAAAAGTAATAAAGTGGTTGACGGCAGTGAAAAATGTGATTGCTGGAAAACTAAAACCCGAAAATATAATTGTGTGCGCAAACGTGCGGTTTCAAGAGCACTGTATGAAATTCTGATAGATTTATCTGCGATTCGTCAAATTATACAGGAAAACCAAGAAGAGGAAAATTATAATGGGAACTGAAATCAATTGCACATATAAATGCAGCGGTTGTAGATTTTATAAGGCGTATGATTCGAAAGGAGCGAGTGCGTTTTATCGTGAGAAAGCAGGGTATTGTGAGCGAAAGGGTACAGCAGTAAACGCAAAAGGATATTGTGTGCTTTATAAAAACCGACCGAAAGGAGAAAAGGCAGTGTCGGCGGAGCATTTGGACGAAGCGATCGCCTTGACGGAAGAACTCAGACGTATCTGTTCGGGTTGGGATTTTTGATCGCAGGTTGTGTAAAACATTTGACAGGTCTGAAAAGCGATGCTATAATGTTACAGAACAAAAACGATTCTTTGGGGCGGGGTGGAATTCCCCACCGGCAGTAAAAGTCTGCGAAAGGCGCAAGCCTCCGAACGGGTGCGATTCCCGTACCGACGGTATAGTCCGGAAAGGAAAAGAATGTTTCGAAAATTTGCTTGCGTTTTGCGTGCAGATCGAAAAACTTGGCCCCGTTCATTCGAACGGGTTTTTTCTTTGAGGCCCCTTGAAAATATTTTTCGAGGTGTTTTTTTATGAAGGAAGAAGCTCTCAAAAGCCGTGCGGTTCCTGCGGGATCAGACGCGCGGGAAAAGGATGTTTCGTCGCAGAATGTGCAGGACGCGGTGAAAGAATCTGCGCAAACGGTGCAGGAAAAGGTACAGGACGGGGCAGTTTCGGCTGCGCAGAACACGGATGGTGCGGAAAATTCGCGTGCGCAGAAATGGACGCGTTTCCGCAAGAAATATTTTACCGCTTCGACTATTGCAAAGCTTGCGATGCTGTCCGCACTGGCGTTTGCGGTTACGTTTTTGGAATTTCCGATTTTCCCGCCCGCATCCTTTTTGAAACTGGATTTTGCAAACGTATTCGTGCTGATCGGCGGATTTATGTACGGACCCGTCGCCGCGATCATCATCAGCCTGATCAAGGAATGTCTGTGTCTTTTAAAATCTTCCACTGGCGGCGTGGGTGAGATCGCAAACTTTATCGTAACATTCAGTTTCGTTATCGTGCCGACGCTCGTCTATCGCTTTAAAAAAGGATTGCCGACTGTGGCAATAACGCTGGCGATCGGTTGCGTACTGCAGATTGCCGCAGGTCTTTTGTCCAATCGATACATAAATTTCCCGTTGTTCATGGGCGACGGTGCGCTCGCGGCTTTCGAATCGCTTTGGTGGTATGTTCTTTTGTTCAATCTTATCAAAGGCGCAGCGGTCAGTCTGGTTACGATTTTGCTTTATAAGCGTATTTCCTGGCTTTTGAATAAGTTTTAAGCGGATAAGATGTCTTGCAAGCGGTTTTCCCTTGCGGAAGATTTTCGGGAGAAAGTCAGAAATTGCGGCAAGTAAAGGTGTTTTAATTGCAAAATTGCGTGTTGTATATTATAATGGAAGGGACGGAAAACTTCGTCCCTTCTTTTTTTGTATAGCGAAACGGTACGCCTTTGACAGCGGGCGGATGATTTATAAAACGGGGACAGGACTGCCCGGAACGTACGGCAGTGTGCAAAACGGGGTGTGAACATGGTAACGGAAAGTGCGGAGCAGACGATGGCGTTTGCGAAGGAATATGCAAAGAGTCTGAAAAAGGGAGACGTCGTGTTGCTGCGCGGAGAAATGGGTGCGGGCAAGACGGTTTTTGTGAAAGGACTGGCGCAGGGGCTGGGGATCGAGGATGAGATCACGAGTCCTACGTATGCCTATATGAACGATTATGACGGGAAACTGTATCATTATGACTGCTACCGTTTGAGAGACGGCGCGCAGGCGGAAGCTTTGGGGCTTTGCGATTATTTTTACGCGGACGGGATCTGTGTGATCGAGTGGCCGCAGAACATAGAAGATGTTTTGCCGCAAAACTGTAAAGTGGTGGAAATACGCAAACTGGATGCAAATAAAAGGGAGATCTTGCGCGAATGAATTATCTTGCGATCGATACGTCGGGCGGATATCTTACGGTGATCGCCTGCAAAAACGGGGTACGTAAGACAATATTTGAATCGGACGGGGCATTGCAGCATTCGGTTCGGCTGATGGACGCGGCGGACGAAGCGCTGCGCGCGGTGTCGTTGGCGCCTGCTGAGTGTGATTTTTTCTGTGCGGTTACGGGTCCGGGGTCGTTTACAGGCATTCGGATCGGGATCTCGGCAGTCAAAGGATTCAGCGAAGGCACGGGAAAACCGTCGCTCGGCAGAACTTCTTTTCAGGTGCTTGCATATAATGCAGAAGGCAAAGCGCTGGCGGCAGTGCCTGCCGGACGCGGGAATTATTACGTCTGCGGCTTTGAAAAAGATAAAAGCGTTTGCTATCCGCCTTCCTATGTCGACGAGACTCGTCTGTTAGAGCTTGCAAAAGAGTATCCCGTGTATGCGTATGAACAGCTGCCCGTCCCGTTTACAAAGGCGGATCCTGCGGCGGGGCTTGCGGGAGCGGCGGAAAGTGCGAAAGAAAGTGAATTCGGAGAGATCGGCGCATTTTATCTGAAAAAGAGCCAGGCGGAAGAAGAGCGTCTGGCAAGAAAGGGATAGCGGCGGAAAAACGCTGAAAAAAGAGGAGAATAAATATGGAGTTGCGCAGCTGGGCGTATGCGGACATCCAGAGCATCGCGGAACTGGAAAAGGAGTGCTTTTCCGATCCCTGGAATTTCCGTATGCTTGCGGATTCGTTCGTGAGCGAAAACACGATCACGTCGTGTGCGGTGCAGGACGGGGAGATCGCGGGTTACGGTTTTGCCGTAACGGCGGGCGAGGATGCGGACATTGCGAATATAGCCGTTGCTCCGCAATACCGTCGGCAGGGGATCGCGGGAGCGATTTTGGAGTATTTGTCAATGCAGGCCGCAAAGTCGGGTGTAAAACGCTTGTTTTTGGAAGTGCGCGTCTCGAATGCGGCGGCCATGGCGCTGTATATAAAGCACGGTTTTGTCGGGAAGTATGCGCGGCCGCGCTATTACGGCGACGGCGAAGATGCGCTCGTCATGATGAAAGAGCTTGATCGGGAGGAAACAATTTGTCGGTAGCGGCTGGGGTGTCCTTGCTTCGCGAAGGCGCGGGCAAAGACCTTGTATTCCTGCACGGATATTTATCCTGCAAGGAAAGCTTTTACCATCAGATAAACTGTTTGAAAAAATTTTACCGCGTAACCGCCTTCGATTTCTGGGGCATGGGCAAGAGCGAACCGCTTTCGCAGCCGTGGTCGGTGGGAGACTATGCGGAGCATACATCCGATCTTTTAAGAAGACTCGGCATTCGAGATGCGTACCTGATCGCACATTCTTTCGGGGGCAGGGTCGCTTTGAAACTTCTTTCAAAACCGTATCCGCCCTTTCAGCGTGCATTGCTGACAGGGTGTGCCGGGCTTTTGCCGCGGCGGGGGATCAAGTACGCTTTGCGCGTAAAAAGCTACCGCGTCATACGGAAAATCGCGCCAAAATATGCGGAGAGGAAATTCGGTTCGGAAGAATACCGTACTCTTTCGCCCGTGATGCGCGAAAGTTTCAAAAAAATCGTAAACGAGGATCTTGCGCCGTGCGCGCAGAAGATCCGTATTCCGGTTCTGTACGTGTTCGGGGATAAAGACACGGCAACACCGCCGTATATGGCGGAACGGCTGCATCGGCTCACGCGCGGATCGGGGCTCGTGTACATGGAAGGATGTACGCATTTTTGTTTTTGTGAAAATCCGGCAAAATTCAACGCCATCGCGCGGGAATTTTTCCGCTGAAAATCATCGTAAGAGGAAAAGATATGTTTACAATCACTGCGATCGCCGAATACATCGTCATAGCGCTGGCGGCGGCACTCTTATACGGAATGTGCGCATTCAACGTGCTGGGCGCTCTGCAACAGGCGGGGTATGACGGAAAAATGTATGCCGCATGGCTCAGGCGCAAGGGCAACATGGCTCGCTCGCGTTTTACGCTGCTTGCCTTTCTGATCGCCTTGGCAATGCTGGTACTGGGGCTTTGTTTTTCGTTTGCGGGAATATGGGCGGCGTACATAGCCCTGCTTCCCGTTCCGCTTTTCGTGGGATTGTACTGCACGGCGGATAAAAAAGCGCTGAAAGTGCCCCTGTCTTCCACGGCGCGCGCGAACCGCATTTATGCGCTGAACGTGTTGATTCTTGCGGTGGTTTGTTTTGTGCTCGTGCTGATCGGAAATGCGGCTTCGTACTATGCGAAGATCGGCATCGTAACGAATCTCCGCTATATCCTTTTGGCGGTCGTTCCGCTTTTGATGCCGCAGCTGATCCGCTTTGCCAATGTTCTGGAAAAACCGTTTTCGCGTGCAAAAAACAAAAAATATCTGACGGCGGCACAGCAAAAACTCGATTCCTGCCATTGTGTGAAGATCGGAATTACGGGCAGCTTCGGAAAAACGAGCGTCAAAAATTTTCTGGCGCAGATCTTGTCGGTACGTTATAGGGTTTTGGCTACGCCCGCGTCTTACAATACGCCGCTCGGCATTGCGAAAGCGGTGGAAAAGGAAAATCTCGATTCTTACGATTTCTTTTTGGCGGAGATGGGTGCGCGGCACGAAGGCGACATCGCCGAGCTTTGCAGGCTGGTGAAGCCCGATCATTGTATCCTGACGGGAATATGCGAGCAGCATCTGGAGACGTTCGGTAGCCTTGCTGACATCATTCGCGCCAAAGGGGAGATCCTGGACGGCACGCGCGAAGGCGGTTTTGCCGTCATCGGAATGGATGAAAATACGGAAAAACTGTTCGGCCGCACCGAGAAATTGATCAAAGTGCCCGTGGGAGAGCACGGGGAATGTGCGGCGATCGACGTCAAATGTACATCGAAAGGCATTTCGTTCAAACTGGCGCTGGGTATTTTGCAGGTGGAATGCGCTTGTAAACTTTTAGGCGCGCACAATGCGCAGAATATTGCGCTTGCGGCGGCGATGGCGTTCAAACTGGGACTTTCGAAGGAAGAGATCGCGGAAGGGATCGCCAAACTCGATTATATTCCGCACCGTCTGCAGCCGGTGGAAAGGTTGGGCGTTACTATTCTGGACGATGCGTACAACGCCAACATTCGCGGAGCGGCGGCGGCGCTGGACGTATTGCGTCTGTTTGAAGGCCGCAAGATCGTCGTAACGCCGGGGCTTGTGGAACTGGGAATACTGGAAGAAAAGGAAAACAAAGCGTTGGGTGCGCGTTTGGTAGGATTAGATCGGGTGATCCTGGTCGGCGCGACGCTGGTTACGGCAGTGAAGAACGGCTACCTGGAGGCGGGCGGAGACGCGCAGAAACTGACGGTCGTGCCGTCGCTTGAAAAAGCACAGGAACTTTTGGAAACGGAGCTGAAAGAGGGCGATACCGTATTGTTTTTAAACGATCTCCCGGATATCTACAATTAGGATTTTGAATAAAAAGAGAAAGAAGCATGCGTGCTTTTTAAAGCCGCCATGTTTTACAGGGCGCAAAAACCGAAAAACGAAAACACCAAAGCGAAAAATTTTTTTGCGGAGGTGTTTTTTTATGCGCAAAAATGTGGCAGTCCTGTTCGGCGGAAAGTCATGCGAAAACGAAATTTCGATCATCACGGGTACAATGGCAGCGAATCTTCTGGATACGGAGCGGTACCAAGTTTATCCCGTTTACATAGCGCAGGACGGTGCGATGTATACAGGCAGGGAATTGCTGGATACTTCCTTTTATCGGGGCGGGAATCTGGATAAAAAGGCAGATCGGGCCATTTTTTGTATGCAGGATTTGTGCCTGCTTCGCAAAAACAAACTGAAACCGCTTGCGAAGATCGACTGCGCACTCAACTGCTGCCACGGCATGGGCGGAGAAGACGGCGCCGTCTCTGCCATGCTGGATCTCAACGGCATTGCCAATGCGTCGCCCGATATGGCTTCTTCGGCGCTTTTTATGGATAAATCGCTCACAAAATTGGCGGCGAAAGCGTTGGGAGTCCGTACATTGCCGTATTTTCGCATAAGCGAGAACGATTACAAAAAGCGCGGGGCGTTTGCTGTCCGCTGTATCGAAGAAAGATTGGGGTATCCCGTCATCATCAAGCCTGCGCGGCAGGGTTCGAGCATCGGCGTGGCGGTGGCAGAGGATCGGGCGCGGCTGCTGCTCGCCATCGAAGCAG
>CASEWU010000195.1 GCA_949291725.1 uncultured Bacillota bacterium | reverse complement strand
TTATTATCAATACAGTCACATCAAGTACATTACTGCACCCTCCGTTATTATGTTGAAAAAGCTGTCCATAAAGATAAGTGACAGTATCTACATAGTACCCTCTGCACCAAAAATGCCTGTTCCCGTACTTATATTTCAGATTGGCGAATTGGTCAAATATCATCAGGCTGCTCTTCCCTTTGAGTATCCCCATGAATCTGCTTACACTCAGCTTCGGCGGTATTGTTACCAGCATATGGATATGGTCTTCACACGCATTTGCCTCTATGATTTCCACTCCCTCGCATCGCTCGCATATTCGCCGCAATATCTTTCCTATTGCCGCTTTATATTTTCCGTATATGATTTGCCTGCGATATTTCGGCGCAAACACGATATGGTATTGACACCGCCACTTCGTATGTGCTAAACTATCTATGTCTTTCATTAGACCTCCTGTTTTACTCTTGTTGCGATTGTCAGTCGCCTCAATTGTATTACAGGAGTTTATTTTTGTCCATAGTTGTAAACTCTTTATCCACTCACTCAGTGAGTGGTTGTCTTTGACAACAGAAAAGCGAAGCGCCTCGGAAAAATTTCCGAAGCGCTTCGCTTTTTATTATTCATCTGTCATATTGTGGTGATGCTTTACGCGAAGTCGTGCAAATGCACGCTGCAGAGCCATACGATTCAAACGATATTCCGCAGCACTGCGATTGCGGCGTAATTGTTCTTCCGCCCGCTCCTTCGCTTCTTTCGCCCGTCTCTCATTGATCTCTTCCGGCCATTCTACCGCCTGCGAAAACACAATCGTCTCATCAGGTCTGACCTCAATAAATCCTTCGCTCATAAAAGCTTCCCGTTTTTTTCCGTTTTCCATGATGAAAATCGAACCGGGTTCCGTTGCAAAGACCATCGGCTGATGACCGGCCAGCACTGAGCATGCTCCGCCGATCGCCGGGATATCCAAGCCCTCCACTCTGCCGCGATAAAAAGTCTTCTCGGGCGTGATGATTTCCAGGAAAAATGTATTCATTTCTTTCATGCCCTCCTTTTCCGCTTACAGATTTTATGAATCCGCGCGCATTGTCCGCGCTTTTGCCTTTGCCTCATCGATATCGCCGACATTGAAGAAGGCATTTTCCGGCAGATCATCCACTTCACCCGAAAGAATGGTTTTAAAGCTCTCGATCGTCGCCTGCAAAGGTACGTATCTGCCTTCCAATCCGGTATATACTTTGGATACCGAGAACGGCTGCGACATAAACTTTTGGATCTTACGGGCACGGAACACGGCATTCTTATCTTCTTCCGAAAGCTCATCCATACCGAGAATAGCGATAATATCCTGCAGCTCTTTATATCTTTGCAGCGTTGCAATGACTTTATTTGCCACTTCGTAATGCTCTCTGCCTACAATCTGCGGATCCAGGATACGGGATGTAGATTCCAAAGGATCCACCGCAGGATAAATACCCATTTCCACGACCTTACGAGACAAAACCGTCGTTGCATCCAAGTGCGAAAAGATCGCTGCCGGCGCAGGGTCGGTGATATCGTCCGCAGGCACATAGACTGCCTGAATCGAAGTGATGGAACCACGACGCGTGCTGGCGATCCGTTCCTGCAGCATTCCCATTTCCAAGGAGAGCGTAGGCTGATAACCGACGGCGGAAGGCATTCTGCCCAACAGCGCCGAAACTTCACTGCCCGCCTGAATGTAACGGTAAATATTATCAATAAACAACAAAACGTCCTGACGGTTTACGTCGCGGAAATATTCTGCCAACGTCAAACCAGTGAACGCCGTACGCATACGGCTTCCGGGCGGTTCGTTCATCTGACCGAAAACAAGCGCCGTGTTTCCGAGCACTCCGGATTCCGTCATATCCGAAATCATGTCGTTACCTTCCCTCGAACGTTCGCCGACACCCGTAAATATGGAATAGCCGCCGTGTTCTTTGGAAATATTGTGCATCAGCTCCATGATAAGGACTGTCTTGCCGACACCTGCGCCGCCGAACAAACCGATCTTACCGCCTTTACTGTACGGTGCGATCAGGTCGATAACTTTTATGCCCGTCTCGAAAATTTCCGTCGAAGGGCTCTGATCATAGAATGCAGGAGGTTTTCTGTGAATATTCCAATGTTCTTTCGCCTTGATCTCTCCTTTGTGATCGATCGGTTCACCCAAAACATTGATAACTCTTCCCAGAACACTTTCTCCTACCGGTACACAGATCTGCGATCCCGTGTCAATAACTGTCATCCCGCGCGACAGCCCGTCGGTAGCCGTCATAGAGATGCAACGTACAATACCTTTTTCTACGTGCGAAAGCACTTCCAGTACCGAATCCGAATCCTGCACGACCAGCTTTTCATATACGGGCGGCATCTGCCCCTCAAAAGCTACATCAATGACCGGTCCGATAATCTGGCATATTTTACCTGGTTTTACCATTGTGTTTTACCTTTTGATGTAAATTGTTTTCCGAAAAAAATCTACCCGAAGACAAATCCAGCAATTCCGTCGTAATTGCACTTTGACGTAACCGATTGTATTCGAGGTTCAGCGCATCCAGCATTTTCTCTGCGTTTTTATTCGCATTTGACATTGCCATCATTCGCGCCGCATGTTCGCTCGCTGAACTGTGAATCAGCGTCGAATAAATCATCCCGACAAGATATTGCGGTACCAATACGTCCAGAACTTCTTTCGGAGAAGGATCATAACAGATCTCACCCGTATAAGTCGGCGTTACATCCACCTCGATATCTTTTTCTTCAATGGGAAGCAGTTTGACAAGTTCCGGTTCATACACCGCTGCCGATTTCATGCGCGTAAAAACAACATAAACTTCATCCATCAGATTGCGGTCATACAATTCCAGGATATCGCGCATGACACCGCGCGCATCGTGCAGCGTCGGATTCGTTACGGCATGCGTAAACTCCAGATCGACTTGCTGCTCGCGGCTCTCAAAAAAAGCTCGCGCCATCTGACCGATCGTTACAACATAATGCACCGGGCGCTTCTGCATATGTTCCCACGCCAAGTTCAATACGTTATTGTTGAACGATCCTGCCAAACCCTTATCTCCGGCAATAACGATATACGCCGTTCGGTTATCCGGACGATGTTCGGTATAACGATTGTGTATATCGTTACTGTGCCGCATGATATCTTTTAACGTATAGCGGACGGAATCAAAATATACGGAACTGAATGACTGTTTTATAACAGCTTTCCGCATCTTGGCCACGGAAATCAGTTCCATTGCTTTAGTGATCTGATGCGTATCCTGAATACTTTTAATACGATGTCTGAGTTCCGCTATGTCTGCCATATTACTTCACATCCGAAGATATTTCAGCATCTTCGGCCTCCGCTTCGGCATCCGACTGCGCCTGATGAGAATCTTCCCCTACGGAACAATTCACATAATCTTCTGCAATCGACAGAATCTCAGCACGCAAAGCATCATCCGTCTTTTTATCAGGATCAATTTTTTCAAGCAGCTCCTCATGATTGGCATGGATATAATCCAACAGCCCTTCATTATAAGCCGTCATCTTTTTCTCGGGGATCTTATCCACCAATTCGCTTTGAGAAACCGTCAAAAGCACGATCATTTCACGCACAGAATAATTCAGGTACTGACGCTGTTTCAGTGTGTCCGTCATTTTTGCGCCGCGGTTCAAAGTCTTCTGCGTCTCCGCATCCAAATCCGAGCCGAACTGCATAAAAATCGCAAGCTCACGATACTGCGCAAGATTAACACGCAACTGGCCTGAAATCTGACGAATTGCCGTCCTCTGTGCACTCCCGCCGACACGCGACACGGACAATCCGACGTTTACGGCCGGACGTACGCCGCTGTTGAACAACTCACTTTCCAAATAGATCTGCCCATCCGTGATGGATATGACGTTTGTCGGAATATATGCGGAAATATCTCCCGCCAGCGTTTCTACGATCGGAAGCGCCGTAATGGATCCGCCTCCCTTTTCCGGCGAAAGCTTTGCAGCTCGTTCCAGAAGTCTCGAATGCAAATAAAATACATCGCCGGGATATGCTTCACGCCCGGCAGGACGCTTGAGCAAAAGGCTCATCGTACGATACGCAACTGCATGTTTCGACAAATCATCATAGACGATCAGAACATCTTTGCCGTGATACATAAAGTACTCCGCCAGCGCACATCCGCTGTAAGGCGCAAGATACTGCAAAGGTGCATCGTCATCGGCCGTAGAACATACGACACAAGTATATTCCATGGCTCCTCTGTTCCGCAACGTGCTTATGATCTTCGCAAGCGAAGATGCCTTCTGACCGATCGAAACATAAATACAGATAACGTTTTCGCCTTTCTGATTCAGGATCGTATCGATCGCTATTGCAGTTTTACCCGTCTGACGGTCGCCGATGATCAACTCACGCTGTCCGCGACCGATCGGGATCATACTGTCGATCGCCAAAATTCCCGTCTGCAAAGGCTTATTAACCTTTCCGCGGTCCATGATCGCCGGTGCAGGGAATTCTACAGGTCTGTACTCTTCCGCTTGTATATCCGCCAATCCGTCGATCGGATCACCCAAAGGATCCACTATTCTGCCTAAAAAACCTTCCCCGACCGGCATCTGCACTGTCTTACCGGTCGAATAAACCAAATCGCCGAAACGTACTTTATCTTCACCCGAAAACAACACGGCCCCGACGCTGTCCCTTTCCAAGTTCAACGCAAGAGCTTTAAATCCGCCCTGCACTTCCAGAAGCTCGTTGTATTTCACGTCGCTCAAACCGGAAATATGTATGATTCCGTCGCCTGAGTAGATGATCTTCCCGCACGTCCTTTCTCCCGAGACTCCGTGCGTTGACTGTACTTTATCAACGATCGTCTTTCCTATCGCATTTACATCAACCATATATTCAACCTAATTTCTTTCAGGCGGTAACGTCATTCTTGATCTTGTCAAGCCGGCTCCGCACCGAGCCGTCATATACCGTATCGCCTATATAAATGATTATTCCGCCTATAATGCTTGGATCGATCTCATACTGGATCTTTTTGCACCCGTGCGCCTCTGTAAACTTCTCGATCATCGATTCCGTTTCCTTATCCGGCTCTCTGGCAAGAATAACATTTGCAGTAATATTATGCTTATTTGTCATATTATTGCTCCTTACTCCACTGAGCAAGGCATTCGGCAATTATCTTTTTATCGTCTTCCGGAGAAACATCTCTTTCAAGAATTTTTTCAGCTACAGCCATCGAAACATCTGTGATCTGACGTTCGATTTCAGACTGCAATCCACGACGTTCTTCGTCCAGCTCTTTCTCAGTGCGCTCAATCAAGTTCTTTGCCTGATTCTTCGCATCGGCAACGATGTCATCCGCCTTCTGATTCGCCGACTTCACTGCATTTTCATGGATGACAGCGGCTTCCTTTTTCGCTTCAGCAAGCACGACTGCCGTACTGTCTTTCATCTTCTTGACTTCAGCATTCAGGTCGGAATTTTCTTTCTCGATTTTTTTGATCTTGTCTTGCCGCTCTTTGATCATCCGCTTTACGGGTTTAAACAGTAACAGATACAGTCCGACCGTCAGAATAATCAACGCAATTAAATGGCAGACTACACTCTCCCATTCCACCAGCTCGCCTATACTCGCCAGTAACTGGTTTCCGACTAATTCTACGAACATTTTACACCTTTGAAATTTTTATTTTGTTTATGCAACGAAAATCAGCAAAATACTTACCAACAAACCATAAATCGCAGTTGTCTCGGCAAACGCAAGACCAAGCAGCAACATCGTTCTGATCTTACCGACCGCTTCCGGCTGACGCGCAGTTGCTTCCACTGCTTTGCCCGTCGCGATTCCCATACCAATACCTGCACCAAGACCCGTCAGTGCCGCAATACCTGCACCGAGCAATGCCCCGTCCGTGGCAAGAAGATTTGCCAGCATCGTAACTAAAAGTTCCATTGTTCGTACCTCCTTCAAGGATATATGGATAAAATTTTAAACTTATTTATGATCAGGCCTGTACCTGACTTACCGCCGCTTCTTTCATTTTATTCTTTTTTGGTTTTTTCTGCTTTCTGGGCGGCGTTTCGATCGCTTCCTGAACAAAAGTCAAAGTCAGCGATGCAAAAACATAGGACTGAATAAACGCATGGAAAAGCGTAAACAACGGCGTAAGAACAGCCGGCAAAATCAGCGGCAATCCGAAATACCATATGCTTTCCACCAATATATATACCATATCCATAATAACCATGCCGCTCAGAATACTTCCGAACAGACGGAATGTCATGGATACCGGTACCGATAAATCTGTTACAATATTGATCGGATTCAGATAATGCAAAAATCTGCGGAATTTATTTTTTACAAATCCCAGCGTATGAATAAACAGGAACGTGCATAATGCCAACGCAAAGCATGCTCCGATATCTGCAATGGCAGGACGCAAACCGAACATTTCGATCAGAACCCCGCAACAGATATACGCTGCTGCGCCGAGCGTATACGGCCCCATCAGCTTACTGTAATTTTCCGTCATTTCATCCGCACTCTTGTCAAAGAATGACACGAGCCATTCCAAAAACATCTGAATTGCCGACGGCGTCGTTTTCCAATGCCGGATCACCGTCAAGCGCAGAATCAATGCCGCAATCAGCAAAACAGCAACGACAATGAACCCAGTGATCACACTGTCGTTGATTCGGAATCCGCCGATCACGATCACATCCGACGGAAATATCTTATCTTTCAGTCCCGCAAACTTATCCGTTGCGAGTAATTGTGCTGAAAAATTCTCCATTTCGTCAACCTCTGTACCTTAAAATCAAAATTATTCTACTACTTTTCAAAAATATTTTCAAGCAAATCACAGTGAAAGAAAGATAATAAATACTTATACTTGCACAGGACTTCCCTGCTTTTTCCGAATACTTTTTAAATTAAAAGTATCTCATTTCGACAAAAAACGCATTGGATTTCTTACTCTTTCCCTTGCTTTTTATGTGCATTTATGCTACAATTTTTTCACTCGGAGTATAAAATTATGAATACATATCGTTTCAAACTTTCCAAGGCGGCGATTGTCGGCTGCATATTCGGAATCATTCTCGGCCTTGTCGGAATCGGATTCACTGTTTACCGAATTCTGTCCCCTTCGCTCGGCTTCTCTTCACCCCAACTCATCATTCAGCACATCGTGATCATCATCGCTTCTTTGCTTGCTTTGTCCGTATTTCCTTCTATCCTGATACGCTCTGTCTATAAAGTAAGCGATAAAGAACTCATTTTATGGTTCGGTTTCATCAAATCTGTCTATAAAATAGAAGATATGGAATCCATCCATCTGTTTACCAAATCCAATAAACTCGTGATATATTTTAAGGATGAACGCTATACCGTGATCGTCGTCAAACCCGATTGGTACAACGAATTCACTAAGGATATTTGTTCACGGAACAATAAGATCCGCTATGATGTCTCAACGGCGGAAATTGACGATAAGTCCGGCGATTTATAAATTCATAACCTTGTCATTGATTATGATTTTTTCATACGGCGAACCAATGGTTCGCCGTTTTCTCATGCCCGTCAAAAAATTAAAAATACGGCCGTTCGGCTACGGATTTGTTTTGGCTGCTCCTTTATCGCCGTCGGTCTCCCGAAGGCTCAGCCGGCTTTTTAGACCGACAGACACACAGAACAACGCGGCGCACGGATATATTCCGTGCGCCGCGTTGTCATTCTTTGATCAAACGCAATTATTTTTTGAAATATCTGTTCAGCAAGCCATTGAAGCCGGCACCATGACGCGCTTCATCCTTCGCCATTTCGTGAACGGTATCGTGAATCGCATCATACCCGAGCTCTTTCGCACGCTTAGCAATCGCAAGTTTTCCCGCGCAAGCCCCCGTCTCTGCTGCAACACGAAGCTCCAAATTCTTCTTCGTGGAATCCGTAACGCATTCACCGAGAAGTTCAGCAAACTTGGAAGCATGTTCAGCTTCTTCATATGCATAACGTTTGTAAGCTTCTGCAACCTCAGGATATCCTTCTCTCTCAGCTACACGAGCCATTGCGAGATACATTCCGACTTCCGTGCATTCACCTTCAAAATTCGCGCGAAGCCCGGAAACAACTTCTTCGTCCAATCCCTTTGCTACGCCAACTTCATGGACGCAGGCAAACTTTATTTCAGCGCTGTCATTGATAGGTACAAATTTTGTCGCCTTGCAAACAGGGCAAACCATTACAGAATCGTCAACAATTTCACCACAAATCGCACACCTTTTCATTATAATAACCTCTTTTTT
>CASEWU010000194.1 GCA_949291725.1 uncultured Bacillota bacterium | reverse complement strand
GGATCGTTATCTGTCGAAAAGGTGATGATAAACAGATAACAGGATGTGTTGTCTGCTTTGATTTTATGAAATTCATGCGGTTTGTGCAGGATCGCCGTTCCCTCTTTGAGAATATATCGGGAATCTGCCGTTTCGACGACAACTCTTCCCGATTGTACAAAAACAAATTCCCACGGTGCATGACATTCACCGTTGAAGACAAACTGCGGTGTATAATAATAAGAATGAATGTGAAACAGCTCCCGAATGCGGAAGATCGAATTAAGTTTGGTAGGCAATAAAGTAATTTCATTCATAAAGATTTTCCGCCTGCGGGTAGTTTTTATGGCACTTTTTCGCCGCTGGTTTTTTCAAAAAACGGTGAAGAGGAATTTTTTAGAACGGCTCGTTTATCGTACATTCCGAAAAACATATGCTTTTTTAATCAGACCAAAACAAAGATAAAATTTTCGGCAGACAATGTATTTTAAAGTTTTTGCAAATTGTATTTTTTTATATTGCAGTCATCTGTCAAAATTTTTCAAAATCGTATCTCGACAATATTATATAAAAACTGCCGCTTTTTTACAATAATTTTTTAAAAATTTTTTATTTTTACCTATTGACAGCCGAAACAAAACGTTATATAATGTATGTAATATAACGAACGTTATATAATACAGACAGGAAGTACGGCAATGCCTCCGAAAGCAAAACTGACAAAACAAGATATACAGACGGGTGCGACGGAACTGGTTCGGGAGAGAGGAATAAACGGATTGACGGCGAAGGCTTTGGCAGCAAAGCTGAAGTGTTCGACGCAGCCGATATTCTGGGCCTATGAGAATATGGAAGAAGTTCGTCGGTCGGTGCGGGATGAAGCGATGCGACGGTTTGGAGAGTATTTGCGGGAGAGGCAGGAAGGAGCTTCGGCGTATTTATCGGTGGGCTTGAATTATATTCGTTTTGCGGCGGAAGAGAAGGAGCTGTTCAAACTGCTGTTCATGAGTGAGGACGGGGAAGACATTCTCACGGCGCATAAAGAAATGCCGTATGTATTGAGCGTTATCGAGCAAACGGAGAATATTTCCGGGAAAGACGCGCAAAACGTATATGAAGAGATGTGGATGCTTTCGCACGGGATAGCGACGATGATCGCGACGGGGACGGCGCGGTTTACGGCGGAACGGATCCGCGGGATTCTGCACGATGTTTATTACGGAATTCTGCAGAATGTGCGTAAAGAAAAATAAAAAAATGGCGGCGTAAGCCGTAAAAATCAGGAGGATGGCATGAAAAAGTATGATGCGGTCGTGATCGGCGCCGGGAACGGCGGACTGACGGCGGCGGTTCGGCTGTTGCAAGGCGGTGCGCGGGTGCTTTTGGTGGAAAAGCATAATTTGCCGGGCGGATTTGCAACGAGTTTTCGTCGCGGGAGATTTGAGTTCGAAGCGTCATTGCACGAACTGAACGATTTCGGTACGGCGGACAATGCAGGGGATCTGCGGGAGTTGTTCGACCAGTTGGGCGTAACGGATAAGATCGAATGGATGCAGATACCGGAAGCATATCGGGTAATATCGCGTGCGGAAAAGCTGGATGCGACATTGCCTTTCGGAGTGCAGGAATTCATTGATAAGACGGAGCAGTATGTGCCGGGCAGCCGTGAGTCTGTTACGAAGTTTTTTGATCTTGCGGAAGAAGTGCGGCTGGCACAGGCGTACACCAATTCTGTCAACGGGAAGACGGATTCCAAAGTAATGGTCAGCAAATACGGCAATTTTGTTCGGTGCGGTTCCTATTCGGTGAACGAAGTATTGCGTACTTTGAAAATGCCGAAAAAAGCGCAGGACATCCTGAATGCGTACTGGTGTTATCTGGGGGCGCATTGCGACGAGCTGAGCTTTGTGCATTATGCTTCGATGGTAAATCGTTACATGAAGCGCGGGGCGAGCATGCCGAAGATGCGTTCGCATGAAATTTCGTTGGCGTTTGTAGAGCGGATTCGCGAACTTGGCGGGGATGTGCTTTTCAATACGGAAGCGGTCAAAATTTTGACGGATGACAAGGACGGCGGAGTAGCAGGCGTTGTTTTAGAGGACGGTACGCAGATCGAAACGCGCCATGTTGTAGCGAACTGTGCGCCGCATCTGGTGTTCGGCAGAATGATGGATAAAGTTCCCGAAGCGGAAGTGCGTGCGACGCAAGCGCGTAAGTTTGCAGGCAGGGGCTTTACGATGTTCCTGGGGCTCAATAAGACGGCGGACGAGCTGGGTGTGGAAAATCACAACTATTTTCTGTACGACACGATGGATACGGCTGCGCAGTATGACAAAATGCGCACGATCAAGGATAACAATGCGCAGGCAACGGTATGCCTAAACCGTGCATATCCCGAGTGTTCGCCGAAGGGGACCTGCATGATGTATTTTACGACGTTGTATATGTCGGATGACTGGGGCAACGTCAAACCGGAAGATTACTACAAGACGAAGAATTATGTTGCAAACAAGATGATCGATCGTTTTGAACAGGATACAGGCGCAAAACTGCGCGACAGCATCGAAGAGATCTCGGTTGCGACGCCGATGACGTATGCACATTATTGCGGGCATCCGGAAGGCGTGATCTACGGATATGAATCGCAGTATTGGGACGGGCTGATGCCTCGTCTGCAGATGATGGCGGAAGATCACAAAGTGCGCGGATTGCGGTTTGCGGGCGGCTATGCGATGCGTTTGTCCGGATATTCCAGCGCCTATATTTCAGGCGATATTGTCGGGCGCCAGACTGTCGGCGATATCAAGAGGGAGGGCTGAGTTATGTCATTCGTATTTAAAAAACAGATCTTCGGGTTTATGGATCTTTTGCGTTTCAAGAAAATGGTACCCAAACGCCGGAAAAAATTGGAAGAAGGTTCTCCCGCGCCGCTGCCGACCACATATCGTGTGAACGAGACGGCAAAAACTCTGCATCCCGGTTACCAGAGTGCGAAGCTTGTACGCATTGAGCAGAATACGGCAGATACAAAGACTTATGTATTCGAAACACAGCGTCCGCTGTATTTCCGTGCGGGGCAGTATCTTACGGTAGGATGCAAAGTGGGCGAAAGTTTTGTTGCGCGTCCGTATGCGATCTCATCGGCGCCCAGAGCAGGCCTTTCCAAAATTCTGAGTGTAACGGTCAAAAAATGCGGCTTTTTCAGCGGATATCTCTTCGATAAAGCGAAAGAAGAGGATATCTTTACGATCGGCGATCCTTCCGGTGAATTCTGCTACGAACCGATCAAGGACAGCAAACAGGTCCTTGCACTGGCAGGCGGAAGCGGTATTACGCCTTTTTACAGTATGGCACAGGCGATCGCCGACGGTACGGAAGATTTTTCGCTGACGATTCTGTACGGAGCGAAGACAGAAGCAGACATTATTTTCCGCAAGGAACTGGATGCACTCGTTTCGGACAAGATCAAAGTTGTCTATATTCTGAGCAATGAAGAGAAAGAAGGGTTTGAGCACGGATTTATTACGTCGGAGCTTATTAAAAAGTATGTTTCGGGCGACTTTACTGTCATGATGTGCGGCCCTGGCGCAATGTATGCGTTTGCAGACAGTCAGCTCAAAGATTTCAATCTTCCGATCAAGCGCGTAAAGAAAGAGGCGAACTGCGTGGGCGTGCGCGACGTAAAGGATGCCGAATATACGCTTACGGTACATATCGGTTTTGAAACGTATAAAGTGAAAGCACAGGCAAAGGAAACGATCCTGACAGCCATGGAACGGGCGGGATTGCAGGTTCCTTCCAAATGCCGTGCGGGAGGATGCGGATTCTGCCACAGCAAACTGGTTTCAGGTAAATTTACGATCGCCGGCGCAGATAAACGCCGCCTTGCCGATACAAAATTCGGTTACATTCATCCATGCTGCTCTTATCCGGATTCGGATATGGAATTGATCGTTCCGAGAGCATGACCTTAAAAAATAAAATCCGTCGGGCATTTGCCCGACGGATTTTTTATTGTGCGTGTGATGTGAGGTACGATCGAGCAATAATTTTTGAGAGCTTTTGTTTTGATCGTTTTCAGGTTTGTCAGGAAGGTTTGACAAAAAGAAAAGCCAGCAAAGCTTTAAGCTTTGCCGGCCGGAAATCTACAGGATTATTTGATCATTTTTGCAATGGAGCCTTTGAAGAAGCTGACCACAGCGCCGAGGATGGCAAGAACGCCGCCGATGATAGCGCCGATTGCAAGCTTTTCATTGAAGAGAAGCAGGAGC
>CASEWU010000193.1 GCA_949291725.1 uncultured Bacillota bacterium | reverse complement strand
TTTTACAATAAAATATCTACACAATTTTGTGCTAATCATGACATTTAATCATTTTTATGTGATAATATTAACATGAATATCGCAGAATCTCTCAAAGACAACCGGGAGCAGCGCGGCATGAATGCCTATGAGTTGGCGAAAGCGCTCGGGGTCAACCATCAGAATATTTACCGTTGGGAAAACGGAACTGTAATGCCTTCGATCGAAATGTGTATTCGGATCGCTGATTTTTACGGGATCAGTCTGGATGAATTGATCGGCAGGCACATATAATCAGAAAATCAAACAACCAGAAAGGTAACGCACGTAAGTGCGTTTTTTTATTTTTTTGAGAAAAACAGAAAAAGGGCGGTTACAAAGTTTTGTATGGGCATAGAAAGCAGCTGCGCCGAAAACAGCAACATATATGTATAGGGCGCCGTTGTTAAGTTTTGTATGAACATAAAAACAAATTTAAAAAGAGAAGACGGGAATAAAGGGCGATCGGAAAGCAGATCTTTTTGCATACAGCAGAGTAAATATGCATGTTAACGAAAAGCAAAAGAAAGATGGGAATGTAAAAAAGGACAAAAAAGTTCATGCGCTTGCGTTGCATTCTTTTTGTGCGTGTGCTATAATAGACGGGAGTTTTTTGTGGATGAGGTAATCGAATGAAGAAGGGTTTCGATAACGATCTGTATATCCGATTGCAGAGCGAAAAGATCTTGGAGAGAATCAAAAAGTTTGACAATAAACTGTATTTGGAGTTTGGGGGCAAGCTGTTCGACGACATGCATGCCTGCCGTGTATTGCCGGGTTTTGAGTCGGACGCGAAGTGCAGGATCTTAATGAAACTCAAAGATGAGTCTGAAATTATTTTTGTCATTAGTGCGGCCGATTTGGAACGCAACAAGATTCGCGCGGATTTCGGCATTCCCTACGGGACGGATGTTCTCCGCCTGATCGACAAAATGCGCGGGCTCGGACTGAACATGAACAGTGTGGTGGTAACGCAGTATCTGGGTCAGCCTGCGGCGGACAAATTTATCAATAAACTGAAAAATCACGGATTAAAAACGTATATACACCGCAAGACAAAAGGATATCCGACAGAAGTGGACGTGATCGTTTCGGATGAAGGGTACGGTGCGAATCCGTATATCGAAACGACGAAACCGCTGGTCGTCGTAACGGCTCCGGGGCCGGGAAGCGGAAAACTTGCCACTTGCCTTTCGCAGCTGTATCATGAATACAAACGCGGTGTGCGTGCAGGGTATGCAAAATTTGAAACGTTTCCGATCTGGAACCTTCCTTTGCGGCATCCTGTCAATGTGGCGTATGAAGCTGCGACGGCGGATCTGGGAGATATCAACATGATCGACCCGTATCACCTGGAAGCGTACGGGGTAACCACTGTCAACTATAATCGCGACATCGAATGTTTCCCCATCGTAAAGTCTATTCTCACCAAGATCACGGGCGATGAAAATATATACAAATCGCCGACGGATATGGGTGTGAATATGGCAGGATTCGGGATCGTGGATGACGAAGTGTGTCGCGAAGCATCGCGTCAGGAGATCATCCGCCGTTATTATAAAACCGAGTGCGATTATAAAACAGGGAATGTCAGTGCGGATGCAGTGGAGCGCATTCGGCTTTTGATGAATGAAAACAAGATCGATGTTTCGGAGCGGAAAGTTACGCATTATGCGCTGGAACGCGCAGAGGCGTGCCAAAGCGCAGCTGTCGCTCTGGAATTGCAGGACGGCAAGATCGTAACGGGAAAATCAAGCAAATTGATGACGGCTTGTTCCAGTGCGGTGCTCAACGCGGTAAAGACGCTTTCCAATATTGCGGACGAAATGCTGCTCTTATCGCCGGTCGTCCTTGCACCGATCATTCGATTGAAAAAAGAAGTCCTTCGGGAAGATAAGGTAAAGCTTGCGTTGGGCGATGTTCTGACAGCGCTTTCCATCTGCGCGGCAACAAATCCGATCGCGGAAAAAGCGATGGATATGCTTGTACAGTTGCGCGGGTGCGACGCACATGCTTCCTGTATCTTGCCGGAAAGCGATATTTCCGTGGTTCGCAAACTGGGGATCAATCTCACCTGCGAGCCGGAATTCGGAAGCAAAGACCTGTACGGATTCTGAGATATCGTTTAAAAAACGAAGATACGGGCAATACCGTTTGTATTGCATCTCTGCGCGTCGGCGCGGAGTTTGGAGGATAAGAATGCAGACTTTGGACGTTATCACCGTAATTGTAGCGATCGTGCTGGCATTGCTCGGTCTGCTGTTCGGTTTCGGCAAAACGCTCAGATTTTTTACGAAAGGGATTTTCGGAGTTGTTATATCTGTTTTTGTGTGTGCGACATTCGGCGGCATGATCGCGGGAATTCCTGCCGTCGCAGAATGGATCGGCGCTCTGAATACAAAACTTGGTCAGAGCTGGAGCTTTTTGGAAACCATTCACCTTGCAACCGTGATCTATTATGTCGTGCTTTTCTTTGCGGTGCAGATCGTGCGCATCATCATCGTAAAATGTGTGGCGGGCGTGTTTGAAGTGGATGTTTTGCCGATGCGCATCGTCAATAAACTTCTCGGCATGGCTCTTGCGGTTGCCGCGGTGCTGCTTTTGACTTTGCTCGTTTTTGCCGTTTTCCGCACCATGCAGGATACTTCTTTTGTGCAAAATATCCTTTCCAAAATCAACGGCACGTTTTTGGGAAGTTTGTACGAAAATAATCCTGTTAAATTTGTAGTGGATAATGGCTCCGCCGAAGAAGCATCTCTGCTTTTATCTTGTATTGTACTGTGTTGATACAATATTGTTTTGTTTCTTCTTTTAAAAACATAAAGATTTTGTCCGCAGGCATGAATTTTTCAGTCTGCGGACATTTTTTAAGCGGACGATGCGGCGGCCTGAGAATATTTTTGCGGGCCGCCGCATCATATTTTCGCATTCGAAGCGGTCCTTTTTTAAAGGACGGCCGCCTGCGTCCAGTCGGAACGATGGTTACAGGGCGCGAAAATAAATTTTGTTCTTTGCGTTTATGATATAAACCTGCAAAGGTCGCCTGCGCAAAGAGGAGCAGGCAACCTTTGCCGACGGAGGCTTTCAGATTCGCGTTGTTGGGGATATGTTTAAAGTATGTTTATAAGTATGCAGGATGAATTGCCGCCAACCTGATTTTTCGGTGGAAAAAAACAGGATAATTTTTTG
>CASEWU010000192.1 GCA_949291725.1 uncultured Bacillota bacterium | reverse complement strand
TGTGGCACTTTTCTTAACCTGCCTGGTAAAATGAAGGATATGCAACACCCGTTTTGCCTTATTTTATCGCTTTGCTTTAACGCAGCGAGCGACAATTTCAAGAGAAAATTCCTCTACCTATATAAGGAGTTTTTTTACCCTCGTGGCGGGGTGCTCCGGAGAAATTTTCGAAAATTTTCACGATTGCGGATAAGCGGATGAAAGATCGTACCGTATATAATCTGACTGCTTTCCGGCAAAAATAGATGAGATAACATATGATTAAAGCAATCTTATAAGAAGTATTGACGAAAGATGTAAATTGTGTTATAATATAAGGGTATTTCAGGGCAAAGGGTGCAAATTTGTGCGGGCAGCGGCCCGAGAGGAAGTAATATGACATTCAACGAATTGCAAAAGCAGACCAACGTCAATATTCAGGAAAAAGCAAATCTCATTTGGGAAATCGCCACGCACCTCGTGGGGCTGTATAAGCCGCACGAATACGGCAAAGTCATTTTGCCGATGACGGTATTGAAGCGCTTTGACGACGCACTTGCCCCGACAAAGCAAAAGGTGCTGGACGTCAATGAAAAACTGCATCTGACGCAATCGGAAACGGCTATCCGCGACGGCGCGCTTTGCCGCGCATCGGGCTTTTCCTTTTATAATACGAGCAAATTCGATTTTGCCCGCCTGCTTGCCGACCCCGACAATATCGAGGTCAATTTCGACGACTATCTGAAAGGTTATTCCGACAACGTCAAAGATATTTTGGAAAACTTCAAATTTGTCGATGAAGTCAAAACCATGGTCAAGGGCAAAGTGCTCTATGTCGTGATACAGGAATTCAGTTCCAAAAAGGGAGATATGTCCCTCGATAAAATCACATCGGCGGACATGGGCTATATCTTTGAAGAGTTGATCCGTAAATTTTCCGAAAGCTATAACGAAGAAGCCGGGGCGCACTTTACCAGCCGCGACATCATTTATCTGATGACTGAATTGCTCGTTTCTCCCGAAAAGGAAGAGATCGTGCAGAACGGCTGTTATAAAACGGCGTACGACATGGCGATGGGCACCAGCCAGATGCTCGGCTGCCTCACCGAACGCCTGAAAGAGATCAATCCCGACGCCGAACTTACCTGTTTCGGACAGGAATTCAATCCCGAAACATACGCCATCGCGAAATCGGATATGCTCATCAAGGGCGGTAACGCGGGCGGCATGAAATACGGCGACACCCTCTCCGATGACGCGTTTGCGGGGTATGAGTTCGATTATATCATCTCCAATCCGCCCTTCGGCATCGATTGGAAACGCGAAAAGGACGCAGTGGAACGGGAAGCAAAACTCGGCTACGACGGCAGATTCGGCCCCGGACTTCCCAGCATTTCGGACGGACAGATGCTGTTTTTGCTCAACGGCGTGAAAAAACTCAAAGAGGGTTCGGGCAGAATGGCGATCATTCAGAACGGCTCTTCCCTGTTCACGGGCGACGCGGGCAGCGGTCCTTCGGAGATCCGCCGCTATCTCATCACAAGCGACCTCATTGAAGCGATCGTGCAACTTCCCACCGATCTGTTTTACAATACCGGCATCGCGACATATATCTGGCTTATTACCAAGGGCAAGGCGGCGGAGCGCAAGGGCAGGGTGCAGCTCATCGACGCGAGCAAATGTTTCGTCAAACGCCGTAAAAATATCGGCAATAAGCGGGTGGATTTAAGCGACGACTGCATCCGTTTGATTACGGAAGCATATAACGCCTTCGGCGATAAGACGTACACCGAAGGCGGACTTCTGGTCGAAAGCAAGGTGTTTGAAAACGATTTTTTCGGCTATACCAAAGTGACGGTGGAAACGCCCGTGTGCGACGAAAAGGGAAATCCCGTCCTGAAAAAGGGCAAACCGCAGCCGGATAAGGCAAAGAGCGACACCGAAATTATCCCCCTTTCCGAAGATATCGACGGATATTTTGCGAAAAAC
>CASEWU010000191.1 GCA_949291725.1 uncultured Bacillota bacterium | reverse complement strand
TTTTCAAAAAATTTTTGATTTAGTTTTGTAGTTTATGGTAATCAGCGTATTCTTTCATGGTTCAGAATCAAAAATCTGTTTGGAAAAAGATATATGTGTTATTCAATATGTAACATACAGTAAAAATTGGAGTTTATATGTTTCAATCCAGATAGGATGTACCCGGAACTTCAGGGTAACTTCCCATAGAGATCAAAAGCTCGAGTCCGGTTTTCCTTGCAGCAAGTACAGCTTCTTTTACAGCGGCGGCATCTCCTGAAAAGGCAAGGATAACTTCATTGGAATGACTTGTTCCTTTATCCGGGGTCATATACCGCACGATTTCAATTTGAGCTGCTTTCATTGCATTATCAGCCATGACTAATCCGATTGCAGCAGGGGATCCTGCCAAAAATCCAAAGGCTTGATTTGCTTTTGCAGAAAACGCCTTTTGCAAAACTTTTCCTGCTGAAGCGGAATAAGTAAATTCCAAATGTCCTGCTTGACTGATATACAATTCACCCGCATATTTATCCGTGAGGGACAATGCGATTTCAATAGCTTTGCGTACGTCGGAAGGAGTACTCCCGCCGATCACGACATAGTTGCCGTGTCCACCCCAGCCTTTTGTATCGCGCGGTAATTCAATATCTAAAACCTCAGTATTTGTTGCTTTCACCGCTTCATCCAGAGCCGTTAATTGACCGGCTGCCCCCGTCCTGGAACTGTATACGCCCAAACAACGGTAACTTTCACCCACTCCCATTGTTTGAAGCAGTTGTTCGTCAACTCCGGTAATAACAAGACCGATTGTATCCAGTACCGCAGTACCCACAAATTCAGTCCGAGTACATTTTGTAGAAATTGATCGGAAATCCATAATTGATCGTCCTTAATTATTCACTGTTATTTTAGCAGATTTTTTCTTTGTTTGTCAATGTATAGTCAGTATGTTTGAAACTATAAATTATAAACAAAATAAAAAATCAAATTTATTTGTATCAAAGAGTATAATCTGAATATATATAAATACATTGTTTAGGTAAAATTTAAAGGCTATAATTACAGACAAATTTTTCTGGCCTGTAGAAAAAAATCAAATCGTGTAATTTGTAGAAAACAGTGGTACCCGTCTGATTTTAAAGCTACTGGGGGCACTTAGTCGTTTCCTTAGAGAATATTTTGTGCCTGCTTAGGATGGCTTTTCGCGCTTTATAAAGAGTATTCGGTTATCGGAAACAAGAAATTATATATTTTTCCCCTCAATCATTTTTTCCTTTCGGGCAGAGAGTGTGGCACGGTAGGGGTGGTAAGTCGATGCAGAAATTATCACTGAAAATTGATTAGGCCGAAATGAGCAAAACAGGGCAAGGCTTTCAAAGCTTGCCCTGTTTTTTTGATATAAAGAAAAACCACGCGATAGTCGCGTGGTTGGAAAGAGGTTAACCGATGAGTCTTGAAAAAAGAACTCCGATTGTGTAAAATTTAGCTGACCTGCCAGTCAGAAAAAATACACAATCGGAGGATATTAAAATGAAAGACTCATCTAATACCACAAACAGTTTAGCACATACAAAATGGAATTGCAAGTATCATATTGTGTTTGCTCCCAAATATCGCAGAAAAGTATTTTACGATGAACATAGGTTGGAAGTGCGAGAGATATTAAGAAAACTTTGCGAATGGAAAGGAGTAGACATTATAGAGGGAGAAGTGTGTCCTGATCATATACATATTCTTGTATCGATCCCGCCGAAAATGAGCGTTTCGGTATTCATGGGATATCTGAAAGGAAAAAGTGCAACGATAATATTTCAAAAATGGGGGAATATGAAATTTGCATACCGAAACCGCGAATTTTGGTGCAAGGGATATTATGTAGATACGGTCACTTATTCTTATGGACAGTTTTCTGAAATTTATTTAAGGATAGAGTATAAAAAGAATATAAATTTTAACTTTATGTTGTTAAAATTGGTGCTTTTCAAATTCTTGCAACCCAGTATATTGTACAGAGGACATTTGTAATGTGTTTTTTTGCTGTTTTTATTGTATAAGAACCGTTCTTTTTCAGCAAACTAACTTATGCCACAGAAGAACCCTTTTGGCTAAATGCCGTAAAAATTTATTTACAGAGCTTATGAAGGCAATCGTATCAAAGGAGAAGTGCCTACAATTTTATTAGGGCAGCAATTTAACACGTCAAATGTAATACAACAATTTGTTAAAGCTCCCGAGAAATTTTTTATTGACTTTCCATCGGTCGAATGTTATAATAAAACCATGTATAAGTATGATTTCAAGGAATTTGCGCGAGAAGGCGAACAGATCACCATCAATGAATCTGTCTATATTCCCAGCATGTTGCCCGAACATACTCATAATTTTCTCGAAATTTTTTACATGACTGAGTGGCACGGGCAGCACGAAATCAACGGGCACCGGCAGCCGATCCGCGAAGGGGAGATATGGGTGCTCGGATTCGGCACGCGGCACACGCTGATCCCCGACCGCGAAGTTGAGCGGTTTACGTGGATCAATATTAATTTTATGCCGGGTTTTATCGACGGGAGCATGATCAACGAATATAACTCGAATGAGATCATCAAGCTTTCCATTTTCCGCAATTTGTTTTTCGACTCGCACAACATCACATATCTGCGGCTGAGCGAAACGGCGGATTCCTATGAACGGCTGATCAAGCTGATGCTTGCCGAATACGGTAGGGAAGAATGCGAAAGCGATACAAGAATATGTAGCAAATCAGTTAAAGACGGACAAAGAAGCAGACCAGTTGAGCATCTTTGACCCGAGAGACCCGTTGACGGGTAGCAAGTAACCAATGCATGGCTGGCAGGCCAACAAAAAAACGCATTTGCGTTATGCCAGTGAAAAAGGGCTATGCCCGAAAAATAAAAACCACGTGCTGTGCACGTGGATGATTATTTGACAAGGCAGATCTGCAGTAATAACGGATCTCCGCTTTGCGTGGGAACGGGGAGTATCGGAAAGACGGTTTGATTCGCATGCTCCTCCGGGCCACACAGTGTCGTATGGAAAAGATCTCAAATATGGTTTTTCCGTTTTTTGCAATACAGTGCTGAAGGATTATGAAGGAAGTTCCCTTACCACGAGCACCGAAACAAAAGGGGAAAAGCCCGGAACAGTATTATTTTATGGTGGAAATCGATGATAAAATTAAATCCCGTTCTCAAAGACTACCTTTGGGGCGGCATGAAATTCGGCAAGATGTACGGCCGTGACAACGGCGGCAAAAAGATGAGCGAAAGCTGGGAAGTGTCCGTCCATCCCGACGGGCTGAGCACCTGTGAAGGCGGAACATTGGCGGAATATCTCGCCAAAAATCCGCAGGCGGTGGACAAGGCGGGTTCGCCTTTCCCCGTACTCATCAAATACATAGACGCGGCACAGAATCTGTCTGTGCAGGTCCACCCCGATGACGAGTATGCCCGCCGCGTGGAAAACGACAACGGCAAGACGGAAATGTGGTACATTCTCGGCGCGGACGAGGGTGCGGGCATCTATTGCGGTTTTAAGCGGGATACGGACAAAGCGGAGTTTCTCGCCAAAGTCAAAGACGGAACGGTGGAAGACTTCTCAACTTTATTCCCGTAAAGGAAGGGGATTGTTTCCTCATCGAGGCGGGAACGGTTCACGCCATCGGCGCGGGGTGCGTCATCTGCGAAGTACAGCAGAGCAGCAACGTTACCTACCGCGTGTACGATTATAACCGCAGGGGCGCGGACGGAAAACTTCGCCCTCTCCATGTGGAAAAGGCGGTGGACGTCATCAACTTCAAGGCGTTTGAAGACCATACGAACACGGGAACGTTTGCAGCCGTTGCGGGCGGCAGGATGCGTCGCCTTACGGGCTGCAAATATTTCGAATGCCGCAAGCTGGACTTGGACGGGACATATTCGGAAAAAAACAAAATTTCCTTTACGGCGATCAACGTTCTCAAAGGGGAGGGAAAAGCGGACGGAAAACCGTTTCAGGCGGGCGACAGCTTTTTTGTTCCCTACGGCGAGAAGTTCACATTGGAAGGAAAGGCGGAGATCGTTTTGACGACGGAGGGAAAAGAATGAGTTCACGCTGGGAACGGGCGTCGGCGGCGTTGAACGAAAACTTTTGCTTGTCGGCAAGATTGGCGTGGTTGCCATATGCAAACAAGACGATCAAACAAATCGCCGTTTAAAGGAGGTTTCCGTATAGTCGAAATATTTTTTGAGTTTCCAGCCTTTACGCGGCGATCAACGAAAACGGATATCTGTCTGAAAGCGATCAACTATTTTTTTGTTGGCGCTGGTTGCTTTTTCGATGCATCGATACGCAGGAAGACGAGGCACAGATCTTTCCTTTTCTGTTGCGCCGCGCAGGTTTTGTGCCTGAGCGATGGGCGGAAGGGTTCCGTGTAGATAAACTGTACGGAAAGAGGGCCGATTATCTGATCGTGCAGGCGTTCCGCAACGGGGAATATATGGTGGATATGACCGATTACAAGGCCTGTTTTGATGTGTTTGCGAAACAAAAGTTGAAAGCAGATCATCCTGTCACTGTCGGATTGCAGAGCGGGGAAATCAAACTTTTACGTTTCGAAAAATAAAAGAGAGCGGCTTTATTTTTAAAATAAAGCCGCTCTCTTTTTGTTTGCAAAAAAACTGCCCGTTAAACGGGCGGTTCCGAAGAACGGGAGCATGTCTTTAAAAAGACAGGTTCAGATTTGTATGCTTTCTGTCCATGATAGCTACTTTGTAGCGGTTGCCGCAGTCTTTTTGCAGACAAACCAATGTCTTTCGACGCGGTAACTTCTTATTTTTGAGGTCGGCAGGGGAAAGCGCCGAT
>CASEWU010000190.1 GCA_949291725.1 uncultured Bacillota bacterium | reverse complement strand
ACTTCCGCCTGAATTCCCGTTCGTCGGCAACGATTTTTTGCGCTTTATCTCTCACATCGTTCAAGACGATCTTCTCTAATACCGGAACGGTGATGAAATGACTGAAACAGGCGGACGAACCGCAGCGCGAACGTGTTCCGCAGTTGAAGTTGAAATAGGGAATGTCTTTCGGCATATTCCAACCCAACCGCATTTTTGCGCCGCAGTCGGCACAGTACAGCAGCCCCGAAAGCGGATGCATATAGCCGCGTTTCGTATGTTTGCCGTGACTGACGGAAGACTCTACCTCTTTCACTCTGTCCCATAACTCTTTGGATATGATCGGCTCATGCGAGTTTTCGATCACGATCCAATCTTCCTTCGGCCGCCGCTGCCACTTATGATTCTTGTAGGAAACAGTGGTAGTCCTGTGCTGCGCCAAAGTTCCGATATAAGCCGGATTATCCAAGAGCGTGCGGAGAACGGAAGTGTTCCATAGGTGCAGCGAAGAGGGTACGGTCGTAACGCCAGTCTTTGACAGCCTGTAATCGTTTGGCGTCAAGACCTTTTCGGCGTTCAGGACATCCGCGATCTTTCTCGGCGTCAATCCTTGCGCCCGCATTTCGAATATCCGTCTTACGATCGGCGCGACTTCTTCGTTTACTTGCAACGTGCGTTTCTCGTCCGTTCCGAGCGTGTAACCGTATGGAGCGTGAGACATTCCGTTTTTGCCCTTCTTGGCGTTTTGAATACGCACGGCTCGAAGTTTCTTGCTTGTGGCGGCAGCCCACCATTCATTGAATACGTTTGTGATGGGCATCATATCCATGGCGGCGGTATCTTTGTTCTCGGTGTCGATGTTGTCGGATAAGGCGATAAACCGGATGCCGAAAGCGGGGAACACGTAATCGAGATACTGTCCGACCATAATGTAGTTCCTGCCGAAGCGGCTCATGTCCTTTACAAGCACGGTGTTGATGACGCCTTGCTTGGCGTCGTCCAAGAGCCGTTTTATGCCGGGACGGTCGAATGTCGTTCCCGAAATGCCGTCGTCAACATAGATATCGTAAAGCGTGAAGCCCTGCTTTTCTATGTATTCGTTCAGGATCGCCTTCTGGTTCTCGATGGACAGCGATTCGCCCGTGCGTTCGTCGTCGCGGGAAAGTCTTACATACATGCCGACGATGTAGTCTTTGTTATTTTGCTTCGATGTCATTTCTTTTACTCCTCTGAATCGAAGCGGCTTTTTATTCGGTGTGCTTTTATTATACGGCAAAACACACAAAACATCAAGCCGCCCGTGCGGTCAGTTTGTCGGGTGATCCGTTTCTGCAAGCGTTTGTCTGAAAGCGTGATCGCAGATGATTTTTTTGAAATCCTTCTTGCCTGCATAATGACTGACAACGATATATCTTTTGCCGTCTATGAGTTCCTCACGGACGGTTATCCTTTCTTTTCTCGAACAGTTCGATTGCATTTTTAACTCCTTTCAAATTGCTTTGTCGGGAATGAAAAACGCAGTCTTGCTGTCGGAATAAGAACGCACCGGTTCTTATTCGTTTCTCATTCTTTGTTAAGGTGGTTTATGGGAAAACCGTGCACCAGGGTGAGTTCGTTCGGCAGCCTGAGCTACTTTATAGAAAAGAATGCGCCCGAAGAAAGCGCCCTGTATTGCAGCGATTGTCCGATAAAAGACTGTATTTACAATGCGCAGGCCTTCTATCTGACCCATCCTTCCTGGGCAAAATATTTTCATCAGTCGGAAGAGCGTTCCGTAACGGACGATTTGCGCCACAGCCGCTATGACCGTTGTGTGTTTAAGTCGGAGAACGACGTGGTCGATCACGAAGTGACCATTATGGAGTTCGAAAACGGCGCTACGGCCTGTCATACGATGACGGCGTTCAGCAAAGATATTTATCGGGACATCAAGATCCACGGCGCGAAGGGCGAATTGGTCGGCGTCGTCGAGAGCAACCGTTTTGAAGTCAGACTGTTCGGCGGCGAAACCAAAGTTTACGATATTTCCGAAGCTGCCGTGGGCGGACATTGCGGCGGAGATATCGGGCTCAGAAACGAATTGTATGACGTGTTATGCGACAGGGTGAATAAGAATACCAGTTTTCTGGAAGTCAGCGTAGACAGTCACAGAATGGCGTTTCAGGCGGAAAATTCAAGAATAAGCGGAGAGGTGAAAAAAATATGAATTTATATGACAGCTGGTTGTGTACCAGACCCATAGCGCATCGCGGTTATCACAATGAGCGCATTCCCGAAAATTCGCTGGCTGCTTTTGAAAACGCGGCGAAAAACGGTTATGCGGCGGAACTCGACATCCAATGTCTCGGCGACGGAACGGTAGTCGTTTTCCACGACGATAACCTCCTTCGGATGACGGGGCGGGACTGCCGCCCCAAAGATCTGAAAAAGGAGGACCTGGAAAAACTGCCGCTGCTTCAGAAATCGGGAGAGAAAAGCGATCAGTTGATTCCCACTTTGCAGGAGACGCTGGCATTGGCAAAAAACCATCGTTTGCCGCTGCTCATCGAGATCAAGAGCCACAGCGAAAACGGCGAAGACGAAAGCAGGATGCTGGAAATCCTGAAAGATTACGACGGCGAGTATGCGATCATGTCTTTCTTCCCCGATTCTGTCAGATTTTTCAAGGGGAAACTCGACGTGCCTTTCGGCTGTCTGACCGACGCGCCCGACGAAGAGGCATGGAATAAAATCAATTTTTCCAAAGAATATTTCGACTTCATCGACTATCATTACAGCCTGCTGCCCAACGCCTGGGTGGATCGGGAGAAATGTCCCGTCATCGTGTGGACGGTGCGCAGTCAGGAAGTGTGCGACATGATTTCTTCCCGCTGCGAAAACATTACCTTCGAGAATTTCGTTCCCGTTTGGAAATCGACGCGCAAAAGATTCGGCTGACACGCAAGAAAAATCCGGATCCGGTTTATGCGCCTTTTCGTTTAATGATATTTTATAAAAGGTTTTATCGATATGGAAAAAATATATAAAGATAAAAATGCCCCTGTGGAAGAGAGGGTAAAATCCCTTCTCGGGGAAATGACGACAGAAGAGAAACTCGATCAGATCGTTTTGCGCGGCTGCAACGATTTGGATAAACTTCTCGAGCAGATAGAACGCGGCGAGCGGGTTTGTGTGCCTTCGACTTATTGTACGAACAGGGTGGATCCGGAAAAGTTCAACAGGTTACAAAAATACGTACTGAAACACGAAAGGCTGGGGATTCCCTGCCTTTTTGCCGGCGAAGGGCTGCACGGCGTATGTTCGCCGTACGCCACCGTTTTTCCGACGTCCGGGTGCGTCGCCGCCACTTTCGACGAAGATCTTATGTATGCCGAAGCGGATGTGATCGGCGAAGAAGCGCATAATTTGGGCTTCAGACAGTTATATTCTCCTCATCTGGATATTGCGCGAGATCCGCGCTGGGGAAGGACGGAAGAATCTTTCGGCGAAGATCCCTTCCTTCTGGCGCGAATGGGGATAAATTATATAAAAGCCCTGCAAAAGCATAACGTCGCGGCAACGGTAAAACATTATCTTTGTTACGGTTTCGGCGAAGGCGGGCTGAATCTCGCACCGGCGCACATCGGCGAAAGGGAGGCGCGGGAAATCATGCTCAAACCGTTCGCAGACTGTATCGCGGAAGCCCGTCCCTGGGCGCTGATGGCTTCCTATAACGAAATAGACGGCATCCCCGTTCATGCCTCCAAATTGTGGATGAACAAAGTTTTGCGCGGCGAACTCGGCTACGACGGCATGGTCATTTCCGACTACGGCGCCCTCAATATGTTCGGCAGATTCCACAGGATTTGCGAAAGCAGGCTGGAAGCGGGAAAGATCGCCGCCGAATGCGGAATCGACATGGAGGCCTGCGGGGCTTATGCGTATGGCGAAGATTTCAGAAATGCGGTCCTTGCGGGTGAAATCCCCATCGATTTGATCGACAAAATGGTGGCGAATATTCTGAGGCTGAAATTCAGAACCGGGATATTTGAAAATCCGTATATCGACGTCGGAAAATTTCGGGAAGTTCATAAAGAACCGAGCATCGCGCTTTCCCGGAAAATCGCCGAAAGGGGCATTGTCCTGTTGAAAAACGACGGGATCCTTCCCCTGAAAGGGGTGCGGAAGATCGCGCTTTCGGGTCCCAACTGCGACCTTGCGCAGCTGGGCAACTATATGTTTTACCGGAAAGTGGGGGATTCGCTGCCCTGCGTCGCGGACGGGGTAAAGACGCTTAAATCGGCGCTGGAAGAGGTTTTCGGACAGGAGAATGTATATACGGCGAAAGGCGCGGATTTTGTCTTTTACGACGAAGAAGAATTGCGGATGGCCGTAAAAGCCGCGGAGCAATCGGATGTCGTGGTGCTGGCTCTCGGCGACAATTCACGGGGGATTTTCGGCGGCAATCAGGTTCCGGCAGGCGAAAACGGCGAACGGTTTTCCGCTGTGACCAGCGGGGAGGGCTTCGATATGAACACCGTCGAACTCACGGCGGCGCAGAAGACGCTCGTGAAGGCGATTGCCGAAACGGGAAAACCCGTCGTGATGCTTTTATACGGCGGGCGTCCGCACGCCGTCACCGAAGAACTGCCGTTGTGTTCCGCCGTGCTGCAGGTCTTCGGACCGGGGGAAGGCGGCAACGAAGCTCTCGTCGACATTCTGACGGGAAAAGTTGTTCCGTCGGGCAGATTGCCCATTTCCTTCCCGAGAAGTACCGGACATATTCCCTGTTTTTATAATTGCAAACCCTCTGCGCGGGGAACTCTTTACCGCCGTCCGGGCAGCGCGGAAAAACCGGGTATGGATTACGTCCTGGATTCCCCCGATGCGCTGTTTCCGTTCGGCTTCGGTCTGAGTTATACCCGATTCGATTATTCGGATCTTTGCGTCAAAATGGAAAAAGACGGCTCGGCGACCGTGACCGTCAGGGTGAAAAATGTCGGCGATTTCGACGCGGAAGTAAGCGTACTGACGTATATTTCGGCGTGTTATCGGATCGTTACGCCGGAGGTGAAAAAATTGGCGGCATTCAAGAGGATCGCGCTGAAAAAGGGAGAGGGAAAATCGGTAAAAATGGATATACCCCGAGCCGCGTTCTCTTATGTGGATGAAGATATGCGGACGGCCTATCATTATGGAAAATTTACCGTTACCTGCGAAAATCTTTCCGTCATTGTTGATACGTCGGAATCGGAATAAATACGGATATTCGTTGACTGTAAAAGAGATGCGGCAGGAAACTGTCCGGGAAAAAACGAGCGAAGAACGTAATTTTTCAGTACATCCGTTTCTGTTACGATTTACGGAGGGTAACGGCGTTTTATCCTTTTGGACCGGTTCCGGAGCGTATCGGGAATGGGCGGCGGAGTCAGTCGGGAAGAAAATTCCTGCGGCGTAAACAGCCTTTGACGACATGCATGCGACAAGCAACTTTTTAAGTAAATCACAATTTTCAGGGACTTTTCGACGCTGTTTTTCTTTGCAATTCGGCATTCCGTCGTTCTTAAGAAGAATTTTTGTCCGCATATTTTTAGTGGGGACGTTCGTTTGAAACAGACCCTTTCCGGATTTGCTTTTTCGGGGCGGCTATGGTAGCATAGTTTCTCGCGGACGTCAACGGTCGCAAAATCGTACTCCGCTTTGCTCCGTGGCGTTCGGGGCTTCGCCCCTCGGCTACTGCTGAAAACTTTTATATAACTTTCTTTCAGCCGGGCAGGGTTTATCCTGCCCGGCTGTTCTTTATACGAATTTCCCCGTACCATGTACGCAACGATTTTGGCTTTGTCCCGTTGACTTCCGCAAGCCTGCTATTCAGAGTACCGACATTTACCGTCCTATGCACCTTCGCCTGTTGCCCGAAAAAGGCAAATACAAATTCAGAGGTGTAAAGATGGAAATGTTGGTAACAAAGTTCTCAAAAGGCAAGTATCGCAACGAAGGCGAACTTTTCGCCGAGCCTATCTCTGCCGGGAACGTTAAACTCATGGGCGAGATGATTGCTTTACAGGCATTGCGTACCATAAAGAAGTTTGATATGAGAATCGCAGATAAGCTGTATATCGGACTCATCAAAGACCTGCACCACATGAACGAAGTCGGATATATCGTATCGGACGGTTACGATGTAGCCCAGACCGCCATCTGCTTCCTGTATCAATTCGTCGGAAGAAAGGTGTCGGAGATTTACGGAAAAGACCGAAAAGGAACCTTTTTCCTTTCAGAAAGTCCAAATTCGCAAGGAATTTTTCATACTTGCCCTGATTCCACGTCGGATAAAAAGGCGCGTACGCTTTGCGGATGGCGGCAAGCGTATTCAGGGGATAATATCGAAAGCCGCCGCCGACATAATCAATCATCTGTTTGACGGTCATCTCGTCTTTATAAATATTTTTATCAAAGACGGAAGGAGGTCGGACGCACGAGTATTATATGGGTATAGACGGCCGGATATTGGGGGAAAGGGTGACGGAAAACGGAATCCAGACGATGTACCGGTATATGTACGAAGGGGAGCAAGTGATCGGGCTGGTGAAAAACGGGACGGAGGTATATCATTACCAGTACGGAACGAGCGGGGACATCGTGCGAATCTGCGACGCGCAGGGAAGTGTAGTTGCGAGATACAATTACGACGCATGGGGGAAATGCCGTGTATATACGTCGAATTGGGTTGACATCACGGAGAACAGCGGCTATAATAATCATATAGGGAGAATCAATCCGTTCCGGTATAAGGGGTATTATTACGATGAGGGAACGGGGCTGTACTACTTGCAGTCGAGATATTACGACCCGGAGACGGGAAAATTTATCATAACAGATGGCGTATCGTATCTTGCGCCGGACATCATCGATGGTTTGAAACTGTATCGGTCAATGCCCCCCTGCTCTTGAGGGAATAATTATTGCAAAAGCAAATGGTGTGGTTTCCGGAGCAACATTTCATCAATCGTCTATTTTCAGTGTGGTATTTTCTGATGCGGCTGAATTGGCCGGCTGCGTTTTGGAGACGGTGAAAAAATATTT
>CASEWU010000189.1 GCA_949291725.1 uncultured Bacillota bacterium | reverse complement strand
CTTCCAGGTATATGTTTCTCTCTGTTACGGAGCGACCGTATTGCAGTACTATTGTTATTGTACTCCCAACATACCGCTTATGATCAAGAAAAAGAGATGGTCCTGTATGCTTGATTATTACGGCAATCGTACACATCGTTTTTACGAAGCGCAGCGGCTGAACAAAGAACTGCACAGTCTTGGACCGGATTATATGAGTTTTGCATCCGGCTGGAAAGGAGTCATGCCTGTTATAGGGAGCAAAAATACGGAGGGCGGGAATAAAGCCTTCGATATGCTTGAAACGCCGCTCCGGGAATATCCGGGTATTAGCGACGTGCAAGCGGAACAGGATACGATCATAGGCGTTTTTGAAGGGGACAGTGGATCGACGGCGTATATGGTCGTCAATTATACCGTACCGGGGTATCGTTTCAGGGACAATGTGAAAATCAAGTTTGCGGATGCGAAATCGGTTACCTGTATCCGAGCCGGGAAGAAAATGCCGGCAACGGGCGGAGAAATCGATATTACTTTGGGAGCCGGTGAAGGCGTATTCTTCATCGTGCAAAAGAAGTAAAAAGGGAGAAATGAGAAAATTGAGGAAATTATTGGCTATGATATTATCGACGGTATTCTTGTTTGGAGCGGTTGGTTGCGGCGGTAGTCAAAAAGACGATTCCAAAGGCGCAACGTCGCAGCCTGCGTTTTGGACGAGTGCGGAAAATATTCGTATCGGAGGATTCGTTGCGCCTGTTCCTGCCAATTATTATGGGGATAACGAGAGCTATATCACTGTGGAACGGTATCAGGAACTCAAAAATGCGGGGTTTGATTTTATAGTCGGACATGCAGAAACAGGTTTTAAATCTGCGGATGTTCTGCAGGCGCTCGAATGCGCAAAAGAGGCGGGAATACAGTATGTGGTCAATGCGGATATCCTTGTGTTTGCCAATTCCACGCCCGAACGTATTCAGGAAGCAATCGGAAGTACGCTCGAACAAGAAGGGTGCTTCGGGGCTTTTGCCGTAGACGAACCGCAGGCATCCCGCTACGCAACGATTGCGAAGCTTTGGGAAAAATATCGCCTTGCGACAGACAAAAAATTGCTCATCAACCTTTTGCCGTATATTGTAGAAGAAGATTTTCCTATGTACAATGCTACAACGTATGAAGAGCTGTACAGTGCGCCCTCTTATGAGGCATACATTGAGTATTATTGTCAGCAGGTCAAAAATGATTTTATTTCCGTAGATATTTACCCTTTTTATGAGGATACATCCGGAGTTTTGCCTGTTTATACTCTGTATGAACCTTGGCTGCGCAATTTGGAGATTGTGGAAAATCTTGCGATAAAGTACGGCAGGGAACACTGGCAGTGTGTACAGGGGCAAAAAGTACACGGTTTTTCCAAAGAACCCGACTACAACGATATCCGTATGCAGGTATATACTTCCATGGCTTACGGTGCGCAGACATTTCAGTATTACTGCTATTTTACGCCGCGTGAAGTAGAGCGTCCGTGTTTGATCGATAAAAACGGAAACAGGACAGCTATTTACGATGCAGCCAAACGGGTGAATGATGAGATCCATGCGTTTGGAGATGTCTTTGTCGATTATGTTTCCGGCTGGAAGGGGGTAATGCCCATCGGACAATGTGCAGCATTCGATATGCTCGAAACGCCTTTGCAAAGTTATAAAGGGATCGAGTCGGTCAAGGCGGCGGACAATGCGCTTCTGGGAGTGTTCAACGACCGCGACGGTAACGATGCTTACATGTTAACGAATTTTACGGTTCCGGGATACGGTTTGGATAATTCCGTCAGTCTCAAATTGAAAGATACTTCGAGTGCCGTCTGTTACATCGGCGGACAGAAACAAGTGATTGCTTTGGAAGACGGTGAACTGAAACTGACTCTCGGCCCGGGCGAAGGGATATTTATTATTCCTCAAAAGTAATAAAGCAGTGAACGGCGCGGGTACTTTGAGAACCCGAAAAATGATAGAAAAAGGAGGAAAAATGGATGAAGCGTTTGAAATGTTTGGTTTTGGCATTACTGCTCAGCGCGTCGGCTCTTTGCGGGGCGGGTTGCTCCGCTTCGGAGAGTTTGCCTGATTACGAGGCGGACAAAGACGAATTGGCTGTGCATTTTGCCGGACTGATGGAACCGCCGCCTGAAAATTATTATAAATACGACGGCAGCGATGTTCCCAATAGTCCCAGCTACATAACGCTCGAGCGGTATCAGGAGATGAAAGAGTGCGGTATTGATATCATCATTGCTCACGGTGAGCAGAAGCTTGCTTCAGAAAACGTAATGAAATCGCTTGAATATGCTGCGCAGACGGGTGTCAAATATATCACGCAGTATCAGGATGTCGTCAATTTGGGCAATTCCACTCCGGAACGGATGGAAGCGGTTTTGGGAGATATTCTCTCTCACGATGCATGCTACGGTATCGTTGTAAAGGACGAACCGAGCGCCAAACAGTTTAATTCTCTGGCTCGCGCATACAGGGTGTTTGATCAGATCGAAGCATTTAAGGATAAATGTTTCTACATCAACTTGCTTCCTACCTACGGTGTGGGGGACATGACTTATGAGCAATACATTGAAGAGTACTGCCAGAAAGTCGGAAACCGCTTTATTTCGGTAGATCATTATCCTTACGATTATGACGGGCTCATCTACGAGACAAACCAGACATGGCTGATGAATCTTGAAACGGTGCAGAACGCCTGCATTAAATACGGTTTGGATCATTGGGAATATTTGCAGGGAACGAAAGCATGGCCTTCCTCCAAGATCCCCGATTATTACGATCTCAGCCAGCAGATCTATATTTCGATGAGTTACGGTGCTACCGTGATGGAGTATTATTGTTACTTTACTCCTGCCGAGTTTGGTCCCAACGAGGAACTGCGCTGTCTGATCGATTATTACGGAAATCGTACTGATATTTATGATGCAGCAAAAAAGATCAACAATGAGATCTTGGCGTTCGACCACGTATATATGAATTTTGTGGATGGTTGGCAAGGCGTTATGACTTATATCGGATCCGAAAATGAGCGCGAATACAATTCCGCGTTCAATATGCTGCAGACTCCGTTGGAAAAACATGACAGAATCAAATCGGTACAGTCGGAGCAGGATCTTGTCGTGGCGGCTTTTGAGGATAAGGACGGGTACGATGGCTTTATTATGACTAATTATGCCATTCCGGGGTTGCGCCTCAGCAGTGAGGTTTCCGTAACATTCAATAACGCAACGCAAGCCGTGGTTTACAGAAAGGGGGAACAGAGCGTTGTCGAACTGAATAAAGGGACACTTGACTTTACACTCGATCCGGGGGAAGGTGTGTTTGTAATTCCCGTAAATGTGAAATAATTATGAAAAAAATCAAATAAAACAGGGGGAGAAAAAATGAAAACAAAAAAACGTGTAGGTATTGTGTGTGCATTGGCTATGTTTTTTGCCGTCATGCTTTCAACAGGAATGTTTGTCTGGGCAGATACGCCGGACTTTGACATGTCGTCAAGCACATCCTGGAATGTTTTGCGCCTAAATGAATCGGTTACTTTGAAAGAGGGCGAAGGTGTGGAGATCGGCTTTACGGTGAGTTCGGCCAATGGTCTGCGTATTATGCCTTCATTCAATGAGGCATCTTTGTATGCCGATACTTCGTTCGGAGATCCGTTTGTCGGCGTAGAGGTTTTTGCAAAATCAGGTATCGGGGCATCGACGTCTTTTATGTGGAGTGAAACACTTCCCACGCTTTTTACGGGACATCAATGGGGCGTGGCTATCGCGACCAATAGTCAAAAAGAAGCCTTTGTCAACCAAAACAGTACAGTCGGAGCAACGCCTGATGCAGGCTGGCAAACTCTGACCGGCTGCACGATCGGCGGAGATTGGTCGTGGAGTACTCCGATCCGTTTCCGTGCCATTTTCCGTGCGGACGGTTCGATGACGTATTACATGCAGAATGAAAATGACAGCGAATGGATGATGGTCTGCTATGTGAAAGAAAATATCGGGGTCATGGCCGATGCCAATCCGGCAGGACAGCCGTGGGAGCAGTTTGACCATCCGGCCAGAGCGGATCAGACTCCCGATTATTATTCGAAGGATCTTGGGGATTTCACGGGGAAAGCATGTTATCCAGCTTTAGCTTTTGTCAATGCCGTCGGCACGCATGATTATTCTATAAGCGATGTCAGTCTCAAAAAATTGGGAGCGGATGATTCTGTTACAGAAACGCTTTATGAAAACAATGACGGTTGGGTTCGTTATGAAAAAGTTACGGGGGTTGCTCTGAACAAAGCGGAATTGTCTCTGTCGGAAGGCAGCAAAGAGACTCTTGTGGCGACCGTATCTCCCGAAAACGCTACGGATAAAACTTTGACGTGGAGCTCGTCGGATGAGAGCGTCGTAACTGTCAGCGCGAGCGGTGAAGTAACGGCCGTCAAGGCGGGAAATGCTACGATCACGGCTGTCGGTACGGACGGGGTTGAAGTTACTTGTGCGGTAACGGTAACGCCTGCAGAAGTTGCGGTAACGGGCATTACTCTCGATAAGACAGATTTGACACTGACGGAAGGTGATAAAGAGACGCTTACAGCAACGGTATCTCCCGAAAACGCTACGGATAAAACTTTGACGTGGAGCTCGTCGGATGAGAGCGTCGTAACTGTCAGCGCGAGCGGTGAAGTAACGGCCGTCAAGGCGGGGAATGCTACGATCACGGCTGTTGGCGCGGACGGGATTAAAGTTACTTGTGCGGTAACGGTAACGCCT
>CASEWU010000188.1 GCA_949291725.1 uncultured Bacillota bacterium | reverse complement strand
TTTGTAAAACGGGCAAAAAAATACCCTGCGTACAAAAATTGCACGCAGGGCTTTGGCAAACAGCCTATTAAGTTGTTTCTTTGGCGGCTTTTTTAGGTGGCTCAGTGGGTGTACAGTTCATGTTAGTTGTCGTGATAACTACGCGCACAAGTTTTCCGCAACGCGGACAAAGAATATCCACGTCGGAGCCGCTTTCGCCTTTGCATAACTTGTACCCGCATATCGGGCAGGACGCATACATTTTCATGATTTCGTTTCACTTATAGGTATGCGAATAACCGTTTTCAGTTTTTCGGGCGCCGCCTTTCGAGGATCGGACAGATATATTTCATGGTGCAGGCGTGTATCGGTCAAATCGAATGTATAGCCCTGCGTTTCGATAAACGCGCGCATTGCGGATATTGTCGCCGGTTCGCTGTCATAGCTCCCGATGTGCATACATTGGACACAGAGCCCTTCGTCAAACGTAAACAATTCGGCAGCGGAAAGGTCGAGTTTTTTCTTTACAGTGCCTTCCTTGACAGCCCATTCAAAATCTGCTTTTTTGACAAAATCCGGCAGGCGTATCATCGAGATCCAACAAAGGTCGTCCTTGCGAGCGTAATCGAAAGGCTTTCCGTCGTTCATACACCATAAGCCTTCAAGCGGCGGGACGACGTAATCAAAATATCCTTCGAGCTTATGTTTTCCGAGTTTGCTCATTTTCAGCGTATAGGAAACGGCATATAATATTCCGATTGCCCGCTTGTATTCACCGTTTTCGTCGTTCGGGTTACCTTGACCTCGCACCGCAACGTATTTCATGGATGGGATGCGCACCACCGCAGGCTTTTGGGGCGGCAGATAAAATTCTTTATATTCTTTCTTATAATCAAAAACCATAGATCACCTCATTTCAGGCAACGGAGCAATGTATATACCGAGCTTATGGAAATCATACCAAGCAGAAATTGTCTTTTCATCCGCTGCTTGCAGAGCAAGTAAAACTTCTTTTGCGAACTCCATTGTTGCAGTTCCGTTTGCAGTTACAATATTATTATCTCTTACCGCTTGACGTGCAATAAATTTATCTTCGTTTGTATAACAGGATCCTGCCGATGTTTTAAGTTCCGCAAGATCGTTTGCTGTATGTTTTCCGAAATTAAGCGCACCAATCGTTCCCAAAAAGCGGCAGGCATCGCAGATCGCCCCCAACAATTTTCCCTTTTTGATCGTCTTTTCGACGAGTGGCTTTATCATATAGGCATTTTCGCTATGCCACGACATTCCGCCGATCAGTATGAGCGCATCATATTCTTCGGGTACGCTTTTCAAATCGTAATCAGGCAGAACGGAAAAGCCTCCGATAGATTTTACGGGTTTCTCCGTAAGCGAAACAATTTTGTTTTCAAATTGTCCGCCGCCTATCATCGTAACGGCGGTGGACAGATAGGCCGCTTCAAAGTCCGCCCATTGATCGAGCAAAAAGTATAATATCCTTTTCATGTCAGTTCTCCTTTTTTCTTGTATTATAGCAAAGAGAACATGACAACAGTACGTCATCGTTCCGAATAATTTTTCAGCATTTCTCTAATTCTTTCCTGCAATGTTTCGCGCAAGGCTGTCGGTTCGAGGATACGCACGTTATCGCCGTAAGAGAGAAAGTAGCCATACACCCATTCGTCAAATGGCATGGACGTATCGACGGTAAAAGAGCCGTCCGCGTTTTTTGATATATCTTCTATGTTGAATTCATCGTAGACACGGTAAGCGACTGTTGCCGTAAAAATTGCCCGAATATGTATTTTAACGTGCGGAGGGATGTTTTGCGGCACGACGGGCGGCGGCGCATAGAGTGCGGCATCGAATGTTTCGGGTAGCACCTGCAAATCGATCATTCGATTGATTTTGAATGTCCGATAGGCCCTTTTCAGCAGACAAAACGCCTGTATGTACCACGCCTGTCCCTGAAAAACAAGTTTCAGAGGATATGCCTTGCGTTCGGATATTTCACCCACCGAGTTCGGATAGGAAAAGGCGAGCGCTTTCCTCTGCATAACAGCATTTTTCAAATTATTGAATTTCTCTCGGTCGTGTGTAGGGTTGCTCCAACGCGAAAAATCGACCTCGATCCAATCGGTATTCTTTACCGAAAAGAGTGAACCGAGCTTCGACAAAGCCTTGCCGCTTGCACTTCCCGTCGGCAAAAGCGTTTTAATGCCGAGAAGTATTTGTTCTTTTTCTTCGTCTGATAGGACGGCTTTATCGAGGACGTATCCCTCCAATAACGAAACGCCGCCGCCTTTGCCCTGTGTGGTATAGACGGGGACTTTGGCAAGCGTAAGTGTTTCTATATCGCGCAAAATTGTCCGTTTAGATACGCCGAGCCGATCTGCAAGCTCCTGCGCCGTTACCGTTCCTCTATCGAGTAAAGTATATACGATTTCAAAAAGCCTTTCGGTTTGCATATCAATTATTATCTGTTCGGTTTCCTTTTGATGCTCAACAATCTCATAAAATCGCTGAACAGGGCGGTATCGGTCGGCTCAAACATCATCCATTTACCGTCGTGGTATGTCTGTGCTTTGTCGTAAATAGTTTGCGTTTCCTTTGAGTAGCAATCTCGTTCTTTTTCAAATTTTGTCCTTTCGTCTTTCCCGAAAATGACCATAAACCCGATACAGTTTTCCCGCGCATAGAGCGAGCATAGCGTCTTTCCGCCGCGGCGGTATTTGTATTCATACTTCCATGCCTTGCCGCCATTATTCCATAT
>CASEWU010000187.1 GCA_949291725.1 uncultured Bacillota bacterium | reverse complement strand
TAAAAAGATTGAAGGGGAAAGTATAATCGGAATAAAGGGGCTGTTTTTTTAGACAGAAAAAGAGGACTGCTTCGGAAGAATCTGAAGCAGTCCTTTACTAATTTTCAAGCCTATTGTTTACAGGAAATTATTTGGACATACCTTCCTGAACGGCACCAGCGACAGCGACGGAAGCGCCGACCATCGGGTTGTTGCCCATACCGATCAGACCCATCATTTCGACGTGTGCAGGAACGGAAGAAGAGCCTGCGAACTGAGCGTCGGAATGCATACGGCCCATGGTATCGGTCATACCGTAGCTTGCAGGGCCGGCTGCCATGTTATCGGGATGCAGAGTTCTGCCCGTGCCGCCGCCCGAAGCAACGGAGAAATATTTCTTGCCGTGTTCGACCGCCCATTTTTTATAGGTACCTGCAACGGGGTGCTGGAATCTGGTCGGGTTGGTGGAGTTACCGGTAATGGAAACGTCGACCTTTTCCATGATCATGATCGCAACGCCTTCGTTGACGTCGTCGGTACCATAGCAACGGACTTTTGCACGTTCACCGTCGGAATAAGCGGTTTCCTTGACGATGGTAACTTTGCCGGTATAGTAGTCGTACTTTGTCTGAACATAGGTAAATCCGTTGATACGCGAAATGATATACGCAGCGTCTTTGCCGAGACCGTTCAGGATCACGCGCAGGGGATTTTTACGCACTTTGTTTGCGTTTTTGGCGATACCGATCGCGCCTTCCGCAGCGGCGAAAGATTCGTGTCCTGCAAGGAAGCAGAAGCATTCGGTTTCTTCGCGCAGGAGCATGGCCGCAAGATTGCCGTGGCCGAGACCGACTTTACGCTGGTCGGCAACAGAACCGGGGATGCAGAAAGCCTGCAGTCCTTCGCCGATGGCTTCCGCTGCGTCAGCAGCTTTTTTGCAGCCCTTTTTGATGGCGATCGCTGCGCCGAGGGTGTAAGCCCAGCCCGCGTTTTCGAAAGCGATGGGCTGAACGCTCTTGACGATATCGTAAGCGTCGAAGCCTTTTTCGTTGCAGATGCGCTTTGCGTCTTCAAAATCCTTGATGCCGTACTTGTCCATTACGGGCTGAATCTGTTTAATTCTTCTCTCGTAACCTTCAAACGTGATACTCATAATTGCGCACCTCCTTACTGTTTGCGGGGATCGATGTATTTGACCGCCCCGTCGGCTTCGGTGAATCTGCCGTAATGGCCCTGCGCTTTTTTGAGCGCTTCGTTTGCGTCCATTCCGCTCTTGACGAAATCCATCATCTTACCGAAGTTTACGAACTCGTAACCGATCACTTCGCTGTTTTTGTCGAGTGCGAGGCGCGTAACATAACCGTCGGTCATTTCGAGATAGCGTACGCCCTTTTCGGCAGTGGAATACATGGTTCCGACCTGCGAACGGTTGCCTTTGCCGAGGTCTTCCAGGCCTGCGCCGATAACGAGACCGTCATCGGAGAATGCGGACTGGCTTCTGCCGTAAACGATCTGCAGGAAGAGTTCACGCATAGCGGTGTTGATCGCGTCGCAGACAAGGTCTGTATTGAGCGCTTCCAAAATCGTCTTTTTGGGCAGGATCTCAGCCGCCATAGCAGCGGAGTGAGTCATGCCGGAGCAGCCGATCGTTTCGACGAGAGCTTCCTGAATGATGCCCTGTTTGATGTTGAGCGTCAGTTTGCAGGCACCCTGCTGAGGAGCGCACCAGCCGACGCCGTGGGTAAGTCCGGAAATGTCTTTGATCTCTTTTGCCTGGACCCATTTTCCTTCTTCGGGGATGGGAGCGGGACCGTGGTTGGGACCCTTGGCAACGCAAATCATTTCTTCAACTTCGCGAGAATATTGCATTTTACTTCCTCCGATATAATTTTTACATGATTGATTTCGGTTTTAACCGCCATAGATTATACCACAAGCGGTAAAAATTATCAATTCTTTCGGGGGAAGTAAAAAGGCGGGAATAAAAATTTTTTTGGAAAACAGGTAAAAATACAGGTAAAAAGGCGGTCAGATGTTTACAAATTAATCGGAATATGTTAAAATAAGCCATACGAAAATACAGATACAAATACGGAGAAACGGACATGTCAAAGAATGTAATGGACACTCTCAGGGAGAGAGGATTTATTAAACAGACGGTTTACGAAGAAGATCTTTACAAGATGCTGGGCAGTGAAAGCGTACCGTTTTATATAGGCTTTGACCCGACGGCGGATTCTTTGCATGTCGGGCATTTCATGCAGCTGATCGCGATGAAGCACATGCAGATGGCGGGACATAAGCCGATCGTTCTGATCGGCGGCGGTACGGGCATGATCGGCGATCCGTCGGGCAGGACGGACATGCGTTCGATGATGACGCGCGAGACGGTGGATTACCACTGCGAATGTTTCCGCAAACAGATGTCGCGGTTTATCGATTTCGGCGGCGAGAACGGCGCCATCATGGTCAACAATGCGGATTGGCTGGCAAATCTGAATTACATCGATTTCCTGCGTGAGATCGGGGTACATTTTTCCGTCAATAAAATGCTGACGGCGGAATGTTTCAAATCCCGTTATGAACGCGGGCTCTCTTTCCTGGAATTCAACTACATGCTGATGCAGGCATACGATTTTCTGGTATTGTACCGCAAATACGGCTGCCGTCTGGAACTGGGCGGCGACGACCAGTGGAGCAACATCCTGGCGGGGGCCGATCTGATCCGCCGCAAGGAACAGCAGCCCGCTTTTGCGATGACGTTTACCCTTTTGACGACGTCGGACGGGCGCAAAATGGGCAAGACGGCCAAAGGCGCGGTCTGGTTGGACGAGAACAAGACGAGCCCTTACGAATTTTATCAGTACTGGCGCAATACGGACGACGCGGACGTGGAAAAATGCCTCAAACTTCTCACGTTCCTGCCGCTCGAACAGATCGCGCAGCTGTGCGCTTACAAGGATGAACGGATCAACACGGCAAAGGAAACGCTTGCGTACGAGCTGACCAAAATGGTGCACGGGGAAGAGAAAGCCAAAGATGCGCAGGCAAAAGCGAAGGCGGCGTTCGGCGGCGATACGGAGAATATGCCGCAGGCGGACATTCCTGCGGATACGGCGACGGTGGCGGACGTGCTTGTGGCGGCGAATGCGGCGAAATCCAAGAGCGAAGCGAGGCGGCTGATCGAAGGCGGCGGCGTGAAGATCGATGACGACAAGATCGAAGATGTAAACGCGGAGATCCCTGCACAGGCGAGAGCAAAGGGCGAATTTGTACTGCATAAGGGCAAGAAAGTTCATATAAAAATACGGCTTCAATGAGTTATCTTAGCGTATATTCGCCTTGCACATATGAAAAGGTGATCGAGAGATCGAGATTTATTGCAAATTGCGCGCATGCGGAATCGGAAGAGGAAGCGCGCGCATTTGTTGCAAAGATCCGTTCGGAACATTCTCTTGCAACACACAACTGTTTTGCGTTTATTGCGGACAGGAAGGGGAATCTGATGCGCTTTTCCGATGACGGAGAGCCGCAGGGCACGGCCGGCATGCCGATGCTGGAAGTTCTGAAAAATAAAAAATTGTACGAAACGGCCGTCGTTGTAACGCGCTATTTCGGCGGTATCAAGCTGGGGGCGGGCGGACTGGTGCGCGCCTATTCGGGAACGGTATCCGAGGCACTTTTGCAGGCGGATATCCGCGAATATACGTCCTGCCGCGAACTTTCTCTTACGGTTTCGTACGAAAACCTGGACGCACTGAAGAAATTTTTGGCTTCGCACGAGTGCACGGTCAAGGATACGTCCTATGCGGAAAATGTGCGGGTAACCGTTGCCGTAAAAGCCGAGGCGGAAGCAGGGTTTACGGACAGCCTGCACGATTATATGGCGGGGCGCGTAAAGACGGAACAAGGACAGGAATTTTTGTTTCCTTTTCCTGTCGTAGCAAAAGGGGAGTGAAGAGAATGATTGTCCGCTGTTATAAATGCGGCAAAGAATTTTCCGTGCGCGAAGGCGTCCGTTCGGACATTTGCCCCGCGTGCATGTCGTTCATCGACGTAAAAAAGGCGCAGGCGGAAAAGCGCGGCGAAACGGCGCTTTCAAAACAGCAGCCTGAAAAATCGGAAGAATCTTGCGCGGCAAAAGACGGTATGAAAACGCAAACAGCTCGGCCGGCCGTTGATATTTACAGCAAGACGGTGCAAAGCAAGCCGGGCGTTTCTGCCGTAACGGAAAGATCTGAAAAATCGGAAAAAGGTGCGGAAGAAAAAGAAATTTCGGTGAGTGCGGGCAATACGGCTTCGGAGCGGAAACTGACCGCACGCATTTTACCCGTCGAAATAAAAGGTCGCGGACAGGAAAAGGCGAGCGTACAGCCCGAAAAAGAAAATGTTTTTGCGGTTCGCGAAACAACCGTTGCGCAGAAAGGAAAATCGGACAGTGCGGGAACAGATTTACGAGGTTTAAAACGCGCCGACGCGCAAAAAGAGGCGGCTGCGTATGAAGAACGACTGTCGCAGGCAGAAAAATTTTTGAGAGAAAACCGCTTTTCGGAAGCGCGGGAAGCATTTGAAGCGTGCCTGAGAGAAAGGGACGATTGGCGGGCTGATTTCGGGGTTGTATTGTCGGCTACCCGCGGATTGTACGATCTGTCTTTGTTTTCCGAGGTTTCGGATCATGCGTCGCGCGCATTGGATGAAATGCCGCAAGAGGCAAAGGAAAAACTCGGCGAACATTACGTTCCGCAATTGCAGCGGATGCGAGAGGAAACGCAAAGAGCGCTGGATGCACGCAAAGACAGTCGGACGGAAGAAGATACGCGCAAGACAAAGAAAAAGAACGCTTTGGTTTTTCCGTTTGCGGTGATCGTGATCATCGCCGTATTTTTCGGGAATATTGTGATCAACGAGGAGTTCGGAAGCCCGGAAGTGGTGTTTTCCGTCTACGGCCCGATTCTGATCTTGCTGGTGGCGGCGGCTGTGTTCGCGATCGCCGCATGTGCGGTGAAACAGTCCAAAGCCGCAAAGAAACGCGAAAGCGAACTGAGTAAAATGCGGCAAAGTCGGAAAGAGGAATGCGAACGGCTGAAAGATAAATTGTTTACGATCGATTATCTGTGCGGCCGGTTTCAGAATTGAAAGTACATAGGATCGGAATTTTCGATCGATTCAATTTGAATTATCCGAATTATAAATTATTTACAAACGACGGATATTGTGATATAATGATTAAAAATAGCGAAAGCGGCAGCATTCGCGGTAAAAAGAAGGATACGGATATGAAATTCATCAAGGCGGAAAAGCTGAAAGAGAAACCTGCCGATCAGAGCAAACTCGGGTTCGGCAAGATCTTTACGGATTATATGATGACCATGCGTTATAAGAACGGCGCTTGGCAGGAACCGCAGATCGAGCCCTACGGTCCGGTGGAATTTGACCTCGCGACGACGGTCTTCCATTATGCGCAGGGTATTTTCGAAGGCTTAAAGGCTTTCAAAAACGAAAAGGGAGAGATCCGCGTATTCCGTCCGGAAGAAAATTTCAAGCGCATGAATCGTTCGGCGGAGCGTATGTGCATACCGCAGATCGATGAAAAACTTGTTCTGAACGGGCTGTTCGAACTTTTAAAGATCGAGCGCGACTGGATCCCGACGGCTTCGGGTACGGCGCTGTACATTCGTCCGAGCATCATTGCGACCAATGCGGCGCTGGGCGTGCATGCCAGCTCGGAATATCTGTTCTTTATCATCCTTTCGCCTGTGGGCAGTTATTACGCACACGGGCTTGCACCCACGCGCCTTCTTGTGGAAGATTATTATACGCGCGCAACGGTCGGCGGAACAGGTGAAGCGAAATGTATCGCGAACTATGCGGTCAGCCTGAAAGCAGGGGAAGAAGCGGAAAAGAAGGGCTTTGACCAGGTGCTTTGGCTGGATGCAAACGAAAAGAAATATGTCGAAGAAGTCGGCTCGATGAATATGTTCTTTGTGATCGACGGGGAAGTCGTTACGCCTGCGTTGGTGGGGTCTATCCTGCCGGGGATCACGCGCAAGAGCAGCATCGAACTTTTGCGTGCGCACGGGTATAAAGTGAGCGAGCGGCGCGTATCCATAGACGAAGTGATCGAGGCGCAGAAAAACGGAAAATTGAACGAAGCGTTCGGTACGGGTACGGCGGCGGTGATCTCGCCGGTCGGGATGATGGAATACAAGGGTGTGGATTATACGGTCAACGGCGGTGAAATGGGCAAGATCACAAAGTGGCTGTACGATACGATCACGGGCATTCAGACAGGTCGGCTGGAAGATAAATACGGTTGGGTCGTGAAACTGTGATGTTTGAGAAATTTTTCAAAAAGAAGCCCAACGAAAAAGCGATCCGCAAATTTTGGAAAGATTTTGAGGCACGGTCGGATCTGTATATGAATATTCTGGAAAACGAAACGGAAGACGGGGACGATTATCTTTGGATGATGTCTTTGATCAGGACGTCGTTGAAGCCCTGTGTTCTGGATACGACGGTCGGCTGTGATTTTCGCTTTGATCGAAACCGCGACCCCATGCGGTTTGTGTTTTTACACATGAACGACGCGTACTTACGCGCGGTGGGCGAAAAAATGAAGGAATTGTATCCGCAGTCTCTGGCGGGAAAAATTGAATTTGCCGTCGAAGAATAGCGGCAGCGGGCGAGTCTTGTTTCCGCACCTGTTTTCAGGTGCGGAAATTTTAAAATTTACAGGAAAACGGGGGTACGTATGGCGCAAATAACGGCGATAACGCCGCAAGTCAAGGACAAAGAACGGGTCAATGTATACGTAGACGGCCGATTTTATTGCGGGATGCGTCTGGAGACTGTGATGGCGAGCCGTCTGAAAGTGGGCGACGAGATCGCGCCCGAAAAGCTGGATGAGATCCAGGAAGAAAACGAGCGTGCGCAGGCGTTGGACAAGGCGATGACGCATTTATCTGCCACGATGAAAACGGAAAAGCAGATGCGTGATTTTCTCAAGAAAAAAGGCTATGTGGACGGCGTCTGCGATTATGTATTGGAAAAACTGAGGGAATATCATTTTGTGGACGATGAACAGTATTGTGCGCAATACGCGGAGTCTGCAAGCAAAAATATGGGGGCTCGGCGCATTGCGATGGAGCTGAAGCAGCGCGGAGCGGACGAGACCGCCATTGAACAGGCATTGAGCGAACTGGCGGGGCAGTCGGACGCGGCGAAAAGCGTAGCGGAAAAATATATGCGCGGCCGCGAATTTACGAAAGAAAACCTTTCAAAAACATTTCGGTACCTGATGGGCCGCGGTTTCGATTACGAAACCGCAAAAGATGCGCTCGTTTCTTTGGGTGCGGATACGGACGAGGAATAGAGGGGGGGGACGGTATGCAGAACGTATTGACATGTGCGCAGATGCGCGCGGCAGATAAATATACGATCGGAACGCTGGGCGTTCCCGCGCAAGAGCTGATGGAACGCGCGGGCAGAGCGATCGCCGAAGAAGTGCGTACGCTTTTGGAATCGATGGAAGGGCGTAGCGTGCTGGCTGTCTGCGGGGGCGGCAACAACGGCGGAGACGGCTGGTGTGCGGCGCGTCTGCTTTCGGATTGGGGATACGAGACGGCGGTATATACGCTGACGGATAAACTTTCGGCCGACTGTGCCATGCAGAGAGAATTGTACGGCGGTAAAGTGTATTCGCAGTTTCCCGAAGATACGTTCGACGTGTTGATCGATGCCGTGTTCGGTACGGGGTTTCACGGCGAGCCCGAAGGCGTATTCGCGGATGCGATCGAGCGCATGAACAAGAGCGGAGCAAGAATCGTTTCCGCCGATATCCCGAGCGGTTTGAACGGCGATACGGGCACATATTTTTCCTGTGTACAGGCTGCGGTTACCGTTACGATCGGGGAGCTGAAGGGTGGGCTTTTGCTTTCAAACGGGCCGGACGTATGCGGAAAAATCGTGCGGAAAGATATCGGAATCCGACTTCCGGAACGGGCGATGGCAGGCAGGAGCGAAGCGGAAGATTTTGTGAAAATTTTCCCGCCCCGCAAAAAAAATACGAACAAGGGAAGTTTCGGAAAAGCGGTCATATTGGCGGGCAGTCTTGCATATTCGGGCGCGCCTCTTCTTTCGGCGGGCGCTGCGCTCCGCTGCGGTTGCGGTTATACGCAGCTTGCCGTGCCTGAAGAACTTTTCGGATATTATGTAGGGAAATTTCCCGAATTAATTTTGATGGGCGCGCCTTCGGAAGGGGGAATGCTTCGTTTCGAAGAGGATTTCCTTCGCGGACTGATGCGCGGAACGGACTGTATTGCAGTCGGGATGGGGTGCGGCGTTTCGAAACAGCTGCATGAGATCCTGTCCTTTTTGCTGAGTGAGTATCGCGGTACGCTTGTGATCGATGCGGACGCGATCAACACCTTGGCGGAATACGGAGCGGATATTCTGCGTGAAAAAAGCTGCCGCGTGATCATGACGCCGCATCCGAAGGAGTTTTCGCGCGTGAGCGGCAGGGAAATGAGTGAAGTCCTGACGGAAGGAGCGGTGCTGGCGAAACAGTTTGCGGCAGAATACGGCGTCGTCTTATTGCTG
>CASEWU010000186.1 GCA_949291725.1 uncultured Bacillota bacterium | reverse complement strand
GTTTTCGGATTTTCTGTATTTTTTGGGGGTCACATGGAACGCTTTCAAAAAGTTTCTGTTAAAGGTGCGCATGTTGTTGTAGCCGCATTCAAAGGCGATGTTCGTGATGGAAAAATTGGAATTTTTCAGGAGATGTTTGGCGTAATCGAGGCGGTACTGGTTGAGCAGAGAGGTAAAGTCGATGGTGTATTTGTGCAGATAGTTTGAAAAATACTGATAATTGTATCCAAGGCTTTCGGCAATGGATTTCAGCGTTATGTTATTCTTGAAATTCTGGGAGACATAGGATATGATTTGGTGGATCAACGTGGAATTTTTGGAAGACTGATACGGCAGGTATGCCGTCTGCCGGATGATCTCCGAACAAACGGCATACAGGCAGGCTTTATTCAGAAAATAGGGGGAATTTTTTTTGAGGTTTTCCTTCAGAAAGGCCGCGACGGAATCAGATAAGTTTGTTATGATCTTTTCGGGTAGCAGATTCAATGTTTTGAGATAAAATTCATTGACGACGTTTGGCGAAAAGATGCAGACACGCGTGAAGGCGTGCCCCTGAGAATATACTGCATGGATCTGATTGGGATGGATGAGAAGAAACTCTCCCTTTTTCAGACAGACCGTCTGATTGTCCAGTTTGATCTTCAAAGCTCCGTCGTACAGGCACATCAGTTCGTAGTTCCGATGAAAATGCAGATATGGATAATCCAGGTCGGAATATTCTTCGATGGTGATCACATTGTCTTTTCCGAATTTATCATATTCATAGTAGATCATAGGAAAACTCCCCCTTTTTTTGTGCTTTCATTATAACAGAGGATTGTTTGTTTGTCGATAAAATTTTCTTAAATCATGTAATTTTTTTTGCGGACAAGAGAAAAAAAGATGAATTATTGTCCATTTTTGCAAGAAATATTACTTTTAATGACGCATTGGATAAAGTACAATAGAGTCAGAAACCTGTAAAGGGAAAAAGAATAAGGAGTCGGAAAATGAACAAACGAATCAAAATGTTGCTTTTGGCGTTGATCTGCGTGGTGTTTGTTTGTGCGGCGCTTGTCGCGTGTACCAAAGAAACTCCGCCGGAAGAAGCTGCCGCGCCGAGCCTGGCGGTATCTTCTCAGACCGTCACCGGAAAAGTCAGGACGGAAATCACGTTGCCGACGGCAACGGCGCAGGATGAAAAAGACGGAGATCTGACATCGGCAATCCGTATAAAAATTATGTTTCAGGACGACGATCTTTACGTTCTGCCTACGAGCAATGTAAACGAGGGGGTAGCTTTGAGCGAGTACCCGAGTTATACGCCTTCTAAAGTGGGTACATACGAAATAACGTACTTTGTCACCAATGCGGCCAGCAAACAGGCGACGGAAACGGTGACGATGACGGTAACGGAAAACACGGACGATGTCCTCGGCCAGAATCTGATCGGGAAAGATCAGCTGGAAAACTGGATCGTAGGGGAAAGCACCCAGAACGGCATTGCAAACGAATACGGCGAGATCGAATTGGCTAGGAACGGCATGGCGTTTGCGGGAGCCGTGTACAAGGGACGGAAGATACAGAACGGCGATACGGTGAGCGTGGCATTCCGTGCGAATCCCACCAAGGAAGTAATGTTCTACAATATTGCCTTTTTGCTGACGCCGAACAGCGATAAAGACGCTCCCGTGGCGGAAGAAGGAAATTGGCCGAAATACTATAATATCAGGTTCTCGTCCTCCTCTATGACGGCGTATCTGGTAACGGACAACAATGTCAATTTCGATATGTTCGAGCAGATGAACGTCAATCTTTGCGACGGCAAGACGCATACGATTTCGCTGAACATTGAGGCGAATGAAAATTCGGTCACGAGCAAGATCTGGGTCGACAAAGCGACGGATACGACCCCTTCTCAGATGACGACAAAGTATAAAGCGGACGTCTTGGCGAAATACGGAGACGATACGGAAAACGTAAAGATCTTTTCTTCGGACATAACGGGCTGGCTGAGCTTTGGTGCAAACATTCTCGGTGATACATCAAACGATGGGCTGATCCTGCGCGCGCTGACGATCAACAACGAGAGCATGATCGCTCCTCCGGAACTGAACGTCGGGGAATTTTCTTCCATGGTCTTGCAGGAAGAGGTCGCTCTGCCCCAGTTTACGGCGAGAGACAGCAACGACTATTCGGACATCACGGACAGAGTCATCGTCTCCGTAAAGGAACCCGGAAGCGAAGAATTTGCAGTGCTGGAAGACACGTCCGCATTTTTGCCGGAAAGCGTGGGAGAATATGTGTTCAAATATGTGGTGACCGACCGCAGCGGCAATACGGAGTATCAGACATACGAAGTGGATTGTTCAAAGGGCGTTTCTACGGAAGCTCCGGAGATCACGTTTGACGCGGACGTTCAGGATACATACACCGTGCAGGTAAACACCGAGTTTGCGTTCCCCGTACCCGTATCTGTCACCGATTCTTTCGGCGACGATATCTCTTCGCGTCTGAACATTTCCCTGACGGGAAGGGAAAAAGCGAGCCTCAACGGCGAAAGCGTTTATGTGTTCCGTGCGATAGGGGACAATACCCTGCGTTACGAAGTGACGGATTACAGCGGCAATACGACCGTAAAAGAGATCACGGTCACGGTGGAAGGAGACGAGTCGGGCAATATTCTTGAAAATGAGGACGACTTCTATCTCGGCTCGGGAATGAGCATCGATAACGGAATGCTCAACATCAAGGGCGGCGGAAGCTCCGTTGTCTACGGCAAGAATAAGATCTACGAAGAAAAAGTCAGCATTCTTATGAATTTCGGGCTGGCGAGTACGGCGGGTGGCACGGACGGATCGAACATCGTTCTGATCAATCTGCGCGGCGGCAAACAGCTGACCAAGGTGCCTTTGACGGGCAATGCTCCCGACGGGGTCACGGATTTCAACTGGCCGACAGGTCTTACCCTGCTGATGACGACCTTCTGGGGCATCACCCTCAAGGCGGACGGCTATGACGGATCAGATCTTGCAAATGCCATTCTGGACAAGAGTATGCAGGAAATTTTCAGGGACAAAACGACCCTCCTTTCCTACCAGCTGACAGACGAATATGCCGATGACGGAACGTTTGAAGGTGTCCGTTTCCGTCTGTGGATCAACGATATGCCGATCAGTTTCAGCAGTTCGTTTGCCACGGAGGACGGCAGCGTTCTTCTCACGCCGCGCGTCATCAATACCAATGAAAATATCATGCAGGCAGGATGGTTTTCCATGTATCTGAACGACGGCGTGGAAACAAATATTTATTCCATTACCATCGACGGAAGCCAGCCCCATCATACAAGCGTTACCTTTGACAAGGAAACGGATCAGTCTTTTGAAGTCGGTCAGGAATACGTCTTGCCCGTCTGCACACTGTCGGTCGACGGAGAAGACCTCTCTTCGCAGGTGAAGAAATTCATATGGATCGACAACCAGGCCCAGCCGGATCTGAGCGGGGAAGGATACGCACAGGCATCGATCGTCCCCGGAAAAGAACACGCAAAGGGATTTACTGTGCTGTACGTGTATGAAGGCGAGATCATCGGCAGCATTCACGTGGTGAACGCAAGCCTGGGTTCCGAGATCTTGTTCGAGCAGGACGCATATGCGGCAAAGATCGGGGAAGCGTTTGCATTGCCCAAGTTTACCGCAACTTATGACGGCAGCGACGTGACGTCCGAAGTGGTCGTCAAACTCAAGGTGGGATACATAGAAAAGGAAGTGCAGGATACGACGTACACTCCCACCATTTCGGATAACTTTACTTTGAATTATTATCTGTACGACGCGCTGATCGCCTCGAAAGAGGTCACCGTGAGCGGCGGGGTCGCGAAAGATCATGACCTGACGCAGGACGGCCATACGACGGGCGGGAAGGCCTGGGCATACACGAACCAGCAGATCTATAACAACACCGTCGTGTTGAAATTCCGTCTTGCCGGGCCGTTGAATCCCGGCGGCTGGGTGGATTTCGGCCTGCGCGGGAATGCGCAGGATGCGGGAGACTGGTTCTCGTACATGAGCGGACTTGTACTGCGTCTGGAATACAACGCGCAGTGGGGCATCTTCTTTAAAGTCGGCTACGGCGGAACGGACGGATGGTTTGACGCAGCCTACGGTGAATCCACGCTGCAGGGACTGAGAGATCTGGATTGGACGCAGGAGCACACGCTGGCATATTCCATCTATGATGTCTATGAGGACGGAGAATTCGTGGGCATCCGCTTTGAAATGTGGTTCGACGGAGAAGCTGTACAGTTCAAAGATATGAACAATGCCGGATACACTTCGACGAGCGACGGAACTTATATCCTGATCCCGGCGGATTATGTCAGGAACCTGGATAAAAACGAAGAGATCTTCTGCCCGTCGTACCTGTTTGTCTGGTCCAAAGATCAGGATGTTTCTCAGCCGATCATTCTGGAAGCGTATATCATGGGGCCGGGAGAATACGTTCCCGCCTGAGCGGATCTTGTAAATTGCAGGGAAAAAAATGACATTTAAGAAGAAAATTTGTCTTCTTGTTGCGATGGTCACGACGGTAAGCTTGCTTACCGCCTGTGCGCCGCAACAGGGGGAAACACAAGAGGCGTATCCTATGGACAAAATCGTTCCTATCTCTATAACGGACGACAGCAATGCAGAGAAAGTGATCAGAACGGAAAATTTCAGGATCCCCGAGACGTTGCAGGAATCGGTTTCGGCAATACAACCCTCCGGTATCTTTTCCAACGCGATGATCCTGCAGGCAAATGTTGTGACGAGGATCTGGGGGAAAAGCGATCACAACGGAGGGCTGGCGGTGCGCCTGACGAAAGCGTCGGGGGAGCAGGAAGTTTTTTACGGTCAGATCGCGGACGGACAGTTCACGGTCTGGCTTGGGGCTCAGAGCTATCAAAAGGGCTGCACTTTGGAGCTGATCACGGAAGACGGATACAAAAGGACGTTGGCTGACGTTGCGTTCGGAGAAATTTTCATCGGCGGCGGACAATCCAATATGGGGTGGGAAGTCGGCCAGTGTTACGGAAAAAACACCTCGGAATTGCTGTACAGCAAGGAAATCGAGGAAAGCTACAATGAAAACATACGGCTGTTCGGCGTATTGCCGCACACATCGGCGGAGCCGTCGGAGGAAGCGCAGAGCAGCACGGGCGGGTGGCAGGTCGCACAGCCCGGGATCGTCAGCAATTTCAGCGCGTGCGGTTACTTTTTTGCAAGGGAAATAGAGGAGAAATACGATATTCCCGTAGGCATTGTATCCTCCTGTATGGGCGGCACCAATATTTTTACCTGGATGCCCGCGCAGGAGGCCGCGCAAGCGCAGGGTTCGGAGAACATGGACCTTTCTTCCTATTACAACGCCATGATCTATCCCATACGGAATTTTGTCGTGCGCGGGGTATTGTGGTACCAGGGTGAAGGGGACAACGGCCAGTACTATGCGGACAATCTGTCGCTGCTGAAACGGGGCTGGCGGACAGCTTTTGAACGGGAAAATCTGTTCTTTGCCGTGGTGCAGCTGCCTCGGTATGCGGCGGACGATTTCGGATGTTTTTACAGGCGCGAAGCGCAGAAAAACGCGGCGTTACAGGCGGAAAACTGTACTTACAGCGTGAATATCGATCTGGGCCTGATGGCAAAAGATGTTGCCGAAGGGGATACCAGCAACCCGCAGGGAATCCATCCGTATGACAAAAAACCGTTGGGTGAAAGGCTGGCGCACAGCGTCATGCAGGAGCTGTACCATGCCGAAGGCATTTGGCGCGGCGCGGTGCTGGATTCTGTGGAAGTCAAGGGAAACACGGCGCAGTTACGCTATACCAATGTTGGGGCGGGACTGACGCTGAAAGGGGAAGCGGGCTTTGAAGCGGCAGGCGCCGACGGAAAGTTTTATCCTTGCCGACCCGAAGCGATCTCTGCAAATACGGTAAAAATCGTCTGTGACGAGGTAAAAGAAATCCGTCAGATCCGATACGGATATACAAGCAAAAACCCGTTCGCGGACAAGACGGAGTCGTATGCAGACTGTGTTTGCCTTTACAACACGAAGGACAGCGACGTACAGGCGGCGTATCCGGCGGAACAGTTTATCTGGCAGAATAAGTGATTTTGGGACAGAACTGAAAAATGATAAAAACAAAGATCGAAAAAACAGAAAACGGCAGGACAGGACGGCCCCGCAGGTGGAAAAAGATTTTTAACGAAAACATCGGCTATTACGCGATGCTGTTGCCGGGATACCTGGCTCTGGTCATGTTTTCGTTTATTCCCATGTACGGACTGTATATGGCGTTTATCGACTACAATCCGCTGATGCCCAGCTTATTCGACAATGTAAATCTCGGCTGGTATTGGTTTGAACTGATGTTTACGGAGCCAGATCTGCTGATCCTGGTCCGCAACACATTGATCTTAAATGCGCTGAAACTTGTTTTCTGTTTCCCCGCGCCGATCATTCTCGCCCTGTTTATCAATGAACTGAACAACAAGGTGTTCAAGCGCGCGTTCCAGACGGTTTCCTATCTTCCGAATTTCATATCTTGGGTCATCGTTTCCGGAATGCTGCTGATTTTTTTGGACACGGATAACGGAATTCTCAACGAAATCATCAAAATGTTCGGCGGAGAGTCGATCAGCTGGTATTCGGATTCGTCCAAGTGGCGCGGGATCCTCGTGCTGACGGCGCTTTGGAAAAACACGGGGTGGGGGTCGATCATGTTTCTGGCGGCGCTCACGGCGGTGGACAAGAGTTTGTATGAAGCGGCTTACGTGGACGGAGCGGGTAAGATTCGTCAGACTTTTGCGGTGACGTTGCCCGGAATTGCGCCCACGATCACGATCACGCTGATCCTTTCGATCGGCAAGATCTTTACGGACGACTTCGATCAGATCTATTCGCTGGTCGGGGAAAATTCGATCCTGGCGGACACGACGGACGTGATCGGGACAAAGATCTATGCGTACGTGAACGGCGGGGCGTACAAAGAATTTCCGTTGGCAACCGCCTACGGGCTGGTGCAGGGCATCATATCCCTCATCTTGATCGTAACCTCCAACTTTGTCGTGAAAAAATTGGGGCAGGAGGGCATCTGGTAATGAAGATCGAATCGAAAGGCGCAAAAGTTTTTCAGGTCGTGGATGTCGCGTTGCTGAGCGTGCTCGGATTGCTGTTCCTGATCCCGTATTATCTGATCTTTATCGGATCTTTCACGGACGAGTCCGCGTTTTTGGTGCACGGATATTCGCTGTGGCCGTCGCAATGGTCGCTGGAAGCGTACGGATCCGTCTTTGCAACAGGTTCAAACATTTTTCAGTCCCTCGTCAGCTCTGTCATCACCACGCTGAGCGGGACGGCCATTCAGGTGACCGTGACAACGCTGACGGCCTTCGGCCTGTCCAGACGCAATCTGTTCGGGAAAAAGGCTTTGATGCTCATCTTGCTGTTTTCCATGCTGTTTTCGGGCGGATTGGTGCCTACCTATATCTGGATCGCTGGGAAATTGCACTTGCGCAACAACTATCTGGCAGTGATATTGCCGGGGGCGCTGAACGCGTGGAACTGTATCCTTACCATCAATTATCTGAGAGGGGTCCCGCAGGAAATGGAGGAGGCGGCAAAACTGGACGGATGCGGCTGCTGGAAGATGTTTTTCCTCATTTATGTGCCCGTTTCCGTTCCGATCATTGCCACAATCACCCTGTTTGCGGCGGTACAGTATTGGAATATCTGGGCGGAGCCTACGCTGTATTTCGACTCCAACCACAGGAATATGCTGCCGCTCACGGCATTGCTGCGGGAGATTATCCAGGAGGACATCAGCCCTACGGGCGGGAACGTGCGCGGCGTTTCGGAAACGGTGAAAATGGCAACGGTGGTGGTTGCAACGGTACCCATCATCTGCGTGTACCCGTTCCTGCAGAAATATTTTATGTCGGGACTGATGCTCGGTTCGGTCAAGGGCTGAAAAAGCGAATGATATAAAAGGAGATTTTATGAAGAAAACGCTGTTGACGATACTTTTGGCATTCGTGATGCTGTTTGTCGGGATAGGCTCCGTCGGCTGCGGCGGCGGCGTTTCGCCGCATACCGTCGTGGTTTTTTCGGAGTACAACGGGGCGATCGGCGCGGAAGACAATGCGGTGAAAGAAGCGATCGAAAAGAAGTTTACGGAAGATACGGGGCTGGAACTGGATCTGCAGGTGGAGGCGGTGGGAACGGATATGGTCGGTTCCAAAATCGTCGCCGCGATGGGGGATTCAAGCTCCGCGATCGACGGATTTGTCTGCCATTACGGGAGCGATTCGCCCATCAACAATTATATTCTGGACGGGCTGACGATGGATCTGACAGACCTGGTCAAGGCAAACGCGCCCTCCTATGTGGCGTCTTTCGATGAGGACGATGCCGCGGATATGCTCGCTTTCAACAGGGGGAAGATGGACGGAAAACTGTATGCGCTGTCCGGGAAAACGCGAACCAGCGGCTGGGGAATGCTGATCCGCAAAGACTATATGGAGCAAACCTCTTTTGACCCGGATGAGTACGATATTCTGAATGAAAACTATAAGAGTCTGACGATCGATCAATTCAAGCAGCTTTTGCAGGAACTCAAAGACAACACCGCCTGTGAACGCCCGATCGTAGGCAGACCCTGGAGCCTGGATTATTTTTTGACCTCGCCGTTCGGCGCGGTGGGATACGGGGAAAAAGTTTTGCTGGACGGGCAGATCGTGCCCGCCTATGCGGACGAATCGTATCTGAAGGTCATGGAATTGTACCGTTGGTTACAGGAAGAGAAACTCTGGATCGAAAATCCTTCCAATGCGCAGAACGTAATGAATTATTTTGTATCGGGGAAAGGCGCCGTGTATATGGACTGGCCTGAGGTTACGAGCCAGGTGGACGTAGCGCGTTCTTTGAAGGAAGCGACGGGCGCCGATTGCATCATGCTCGCTCCTCTGCTGACGGAGGGTTCGGAAACGGAAACCAACGGAAATTCCAGGATCCCGAGCGCTTTTTCCGGGCTGGCTGTGCCTCTGAAATCCAAAAACTACGAGTTGCTCCTCAAATACATCGAATGGCTGTATTCGGATGTGGAAAATTACGAGCTGGCGCAGTACGGGATCGAAGGCAGGCATTGGGTGGCGACAACGGAAGAAAACGGACAGCCCGGCTGGGATTATCCGTCGGACAAAAAGGCGCAGTACGAAACAAATCCGCCCTATTCGGGGAAATACTGTCTGGTGGAAGACTATACGTTATCCGATCGCCTATATGCCGATTATACGGCAAGCGAGAGGGGATGGATCGAGAAGGCGCGCTCTTTTCCGAGTTATCCTGCGGACGGCTATGTAACGGAAGGGATGCTCCTGCCGGGGATCCCCGCGACAGACAGGCAGCTGCGCAACATGGACACGGCGCACTACGATGAATACATCAGCGTCAGGGCGTATGCGTGGAGCGACGCGGCTTTGCCCGAGGGAAAGACGATCGCATCCATGTGGCAGGAAATGCACGACAATCTGTTCGGAAAATATTATGCACTGATCGAATACCACACGGCAAATTACAACAAAGTGGCGGGAATTCAGTGAAGGAGAAAAATTTTATGAAACGGTATTTCACGATTTTCAGTTTTATATTCACGATGGCGCTGACGGCTTCTTCTTTTGTCAGCGTTTCGGCGGAGGGAGGGGTCAATCTGCTCGCCTCCAAGAACGACTGGTCGGTGTTTGAGGAAAACCGGTCGGTTCTGACCATAGAAGACAAGGGGATGTCCATCACCCCCACAAATACGGATGCAGGGGCCACGTATATCTCCAATTCGTACAAAAATGCGACCATTGAGTTTGATTATCAGATCACTTACGATATCGGCGTCGATCCTTACGATCAGGCGGACGATCTGATGCCGGGAAGTTTCTGGGGGATCATTTTCGGAAACGAGGTGACGGTGGACGAAAGCTGGACGGGCGTCAACGTTCTGCCGTGGACGGTACCGGGCGGATATCCGTATATGCTTTGCTTTGATACGGAGCGCCAGACGACGGACAAAACCTCGGGCCGATACACGCAGGTAGGCCTGTCTTTGAGGAGATACAAAGAGGACGGGAGCCATGCGTACGATGCCAGATGGTCGACGGTGGACCCCGGAGATTTTGAATACATGACCAGCGTTTCAAAAATGGCGAAATCGGTCACGCCGAAATTTTCAAAACCTGTCACGGTGACGGATTGTTTCGATACGGATAAACACAGTGTCAAACTGGATTACCGCGCGCAGTATGTATCCATGGGCGCGGAAAGCGATGCGATCGTCATCAATGTCTGGTTCGACTATGAACTCGTGCTGACGGTAGAGGACACGATGCCCTTCAAAAGTGAAAAATGGGGCGTGACGGTGGACGTGGACAAAAGGGACCAGAGCGGCTATATCGCGGTCATGGCGCATCATGCCAGCGTGTCGGATGCGCAGCTGTATGACTGGAAAGTCGATATCTCCGATTTCATGGTGACGGATAACGGGACGGTCAACGCCTCTTCGTCCGCACCGACCGACGGCGGCGGCGAAAAGGGGTGCGGCGCAAGCATAGCGGCGGGCGGAGCCGTTGCGCTTCTCCCTCTGGCGGCGGCGGCCTTTGTGATGAAGAAAAAAAATAAACGCGGGGAAAAGGAATGAAAAAAGTTTTCAAGAGATTGATCGCAGTTCTGCTGTCCTGTTTTCTGTTCGCCCTGTGCGTCGGATGCAAACCGGAAGAAACCGTCGCGCCGACGGAAAAAAAGATGGGCCTGGTAGTCACAAACGGAAAACTCATGCAGGGAGATGAGGTCTTTTACGGCGCGGGGATCAACTATTTCGACTTGTTTACGGGGATCTTCAACAACAAATGGGATACGTCTGCCCCGCTGAAAGCGCTGGAAGTGCTCAAAAGTTACGACTGTAAGGTGATCCGCTTCTGTACTCTGCCTTTTTACGGAACGCAGATGGGCTTCTACTTTGAGGTAGAGGACGTTTATTGGAGCAAGCTGGACGAGATCGTCAAAAAATGCGAGGAATTGGAGATCGGTCTGTTGCCGTCGCTTTTCTGGACGTTTGCGATTTTTGATTATTATAAGGAGCCGTACGAAGAGGCGCTCAAAGACAAAAACAGCCAGGGGATGCAGTTTATCCGCGAATATACGGAAAAATTTGTAAAACGGTATGCGGAATCACCCGCGATCTACGGCTGGGAATTTTCCAATGAAAAGATCCTCAGCAGCGATCTGCCCGGAGACGAGGGAAAAGATACGTTCTTTACGGTGGATGGCCTGAATTCCGTCTATAAATATTTTGCGGAAACGGTCAGGGCAAACGATCCTTACGGGCGGTTCATCGCGACGGGCGATACCCAGCCGAGGGAGAGCCAGTACAACCAATGGCAGAATCTGAACTGGACGAAAGACAATGAGGAACAGCACAGAGAGGTGATGGAACTCATCAATCCCGACCCCATCGACACGGTCAGTCAGCATCAGTATTCGCTGCGTTCCACGCTGACGCCGGGCGACAAGACGACCACGTATTTCGATACGACGACCTGGAAGGAGTTTTTCGAATATCTCATCGACATTTCCTCCTCCATGGGGAAGGCGTGCTATGTGGGCGAAGTCGGTTACGGCGTGGACGCAGGGTTGGGTTACGAAAACGTGACGCTGGAAGCGCTGACGGAATGTTACCATGCGGCGGCAGACGCGGCGTTTGAAACGAAAATGCAGCTGATCCTGTTCTGGAATTACGATCCGAAGACTCGTCCAACCGAAGAGGGCCTGATCTACAGCCAGGGAACAGGGGTAGAATACAGTTATAATGAAAATATGCCTTGGGGGAAAATGGTACTGGAAACGATGCAGTCCCTGAACGCCAGGTTTGAAAACGGTGAGTGAGACATATGCAAAGACGACCGGGACTGTATAACAATGAAGACGCCGTGATGATGCATGACGGCAAGCCCTTTCATGGGATCGGCATAAATTATTTTGATATGTTTTTATCGGTGTTTGCGCGGGGCGGCGACAAAGCTCCCACCCTTTCCGCCATGGAAACACTGAAAAAATATGACTGCAAGGTGATCAGGTTTGCTGTTTTGCCCTTCTATGCGGAAGAATTTTCCTACTATGAGGATACACAGAATTTCTGGTCGGCAATGGATGCGATCGTAAACAAAGCGGAAGAGCTGAAAATAGGACTTCTGCCCTCGCTGTTCTGGACATATTCCGTCAACGATTATTGCGACGAACCCTATCAGAGCGCGTTTTTCGACCCTGAAAGCAAGACCGTGCGTTTCACGCGCAAATTCACGGAAGAATTTGTCCGTCGGTATTGCGGGTCCGAGGCGATCTACGGATGGGAATATTCCAACGAACGGGTGTTGGGGAGCGATTTTCCCGATGCCTCGCACTTTCGCGCGCCGTGTGCGTGGAGCAAGCGCAAGACCCGCGACGAGAGGGACAGGGTAACGCTGGACGGATTGGAAAAAATGTATCGTCTGTTTGCCGAAACGGTGGCGGCAAACGATCCGTACAAGCGCATCATCTCCACGGGCGACACCAATCCGCGGGAGACGTCGTACAATCAGTACAAGCGCGGCGTCTGGGAGAAAGATACGCATGAGGAGCATGAATGGGTGCTGGATAAGATCAATCCCCCCGGGATCACGGTTTTAAGCCAGCATCAGTATTCGTACGGAGAACTCATCGACCCGGGCGACGTCACCTATCCTCTGCTCGATTATTTCAATACCTGGAAATCCTTTTTTGCCTACCTCATGGAAATGTCAAAAAAGAGGGGAATTTCGGCTTATGCAGGGGAGATCGGTTATTCTCACGTGCATCCCGAAAACTACGGCAAGATCCGTGTGAGTGACGTGGTCAATACCTTTCGTGCGGCGGTGAAGGCGCAGTGCGAAACGGGACTGCCGCTGATCCTGTTCTGGAATTACGATCCGACGGCGGTGAGCATAAACCCGAACTTTGTCTATGACAGAGGAACGGGGATCGAATACAGCTTCAGCGAAAAGACCGAGCGCGGCAGAGGCATACTGGAAGCGATGCGGGACGGCAACCGCGCGTTGGAATCCGATGTGTGGCAGGAGTAAAGGATGGAAAGAAAAATATCGGCTTGGAAACTGCATTGCAGCCGTGCGCCGTCAGGGCATGAAGAGATCGTCGGAAAGGTTTTCGATGCAACCGTCCCCGGAGATGTGACGGACGTTCTGATGCGCGCACAGGTGATAGGGGATATACAGTATTCCGACAATTATGTGAAGTACCGCTGGGTCATTCGATCGGAATGGGTGTATACTGCCGTACTGGAGATCTCGGAAGAGGAATACGCGCAGGACATATTGCAGCTTCGTTTTGAAGGGATCGATACCTTTTCCGACATTTACATCAACGGGGAAAAGGCGCTTACCACCTGCAATATGTTTCTCGCCTATACGCTCGATCTGAAAGGGAAAGTGCGCGTCGGGGAAAATACGGTGCAGGCCGTGGTCAGGCCCACGGACGAAAATGCCGTCTCGTACGGCGAAAAATACGGCGCGGCATTCAGGGCCGCACGCCTTGGCGTCAGAAAGGCGCAATGCCATTTCGGCTGGGACTGGACGCCCGATTACTACGGCATGGGGATCTGGCTGCCGGTCACGCTGGTCGCAAAAAGCCGCCGCTCGATAGAATACGTGAGGGTGAGGACAAGGGTTTCCGGCACGGTCACGTTTTTCCCGCAGCTGAATTTTTCCGTCAGGGAAAAATCGGGTGCGCAGTGGGCAGAGGACGTGCTTGTTATCCGCGTGTCTGACGGCGAAAAATGCGTGTGTATGCAGGAGTTTCCGACAGACGGATATAAAAATCTCTGCAATCTCACCGTTCCTTCTCCCGAACTTTGGTATCCGAACGGATACGGAAAGCCCTTTCTCTACCGATACGAGGTCCTGCTCAAAGATAGGCAGGGCAATGTGCGGGATACATACAGCGGAACGTTCGGGATCCGTGAGATCCGTATCTTGCAGGATCCTGTCGGGAAAGACAGGCTGAATTTTCAGATCGAAGTCAACGGTCGGAGAGTTTTTGTAAAGGGGTCAAACTGGGTTCCCGCGGGTTTTATGACGGGGGCGATCGACGATGCCCGATATGAGCGTCTGCTGACGCTTGCGCGGGATGGCGGGTACAACACCCTGCGCGTGTGGGGCGGCGGGATCTATGAAAAAGATCTGTTTTACGAACTGTGCGATTCGCTCGGCATCCTGGTCTGGCAGGATTTCATGTTTGCCTGCGGGGATGTCACGGACGATCACGATGATTTTTGCAGATTGGTGACGGAGGAGGCGGTATACCAGGTAAAACGGCTCTGCAATCATCCGTCCCTGCTGCTGTTTAACGGCGGAAACGAGATAAAGCAGTCTTTCGCCTATTCCAGAACGCCGAAGCTCGGGACCTATCTGACGGATTATATCCTGCAGGGGATCTGTGCAGAGTTCAGCGACGTACCCTATTTTCGGTCCTGTCCGTTTTCGTATACCGACTGGGGCAACGATCTCGGATCGGGGGATTGCCATAAATGCGCGTTCATCGAATCGGCAAAAGAAGGGCATCCCGAGCGGTACCGTCAGTATATCGTCAAGGAGAAGCCGCTCACGACGGAGTGCGCCATGATGGGCCCGTGTCGGATGCGCAATCTGCGGAAATTTATCCCAGAAAACAAACTGTGGCCGATCAATGAGATCTGGGACATTCATTTTGTGGAAAATCCGTATGAGGAAAAACTTCCCAGCAGTTTTGCGCGCCTGGAAGTGCTGATCGCGGAGGCGTTGTTCGGCGAAGTCGTCGGCGTGGAGGATTTCGTCAAAAAGGCGATGATCGCGCACGCGGACTTTCTGCAGGCAGAGCTGGAGTTTGCGCGGGCGGATGCGGGCATCTGCGGCGGGATCATGACGTGGATGTACAACGACATCTGGAGAAACGGAACATGGTCTGCGGTGGATTACGATCTCGCCTGCAAACCGGCGTATTATGCCATGAAGAGGGCGTTCATGCCCGTTCTGGCGGGCATTGTCCTGCGGGACGGGTATCGGGTTTTCGTTTCCGATCAAAGCGGGAACAGCGTGTCAGGGATCCTGAATTTCGGTCAGCGCACCGTCCGCGGGGAAACCTTGTTTGAGACAAGTTGCCCCGTATGTGTGCCGCAGGACGGCGTAACGGAGATCCCGATTTCGCATCCGATCTCGGACAGACCGGACAGTTATCTCTTTGTGGAATTCAACGGTTCAAAAAATATATATTTCATCAACGGGTATCGCGGAACGGAGTTTGAAAGTAGGCTGGCCTGTTCGGTGTCGCCGATCGTAAAGGAAGGAGGAAGGTACTGTTGTCGGCTTCACGTCAGGGCAAAAGCCTTTGCCAAGTCGGTATTCGCGGATGCGGAGGAAAAGTTTGACCTGCGCGTACAGGACAATTATTTTGATCTGGAAGAGGGGGATGAAAAGGAGATCTTCCTCAGCTGCGGGCAGAAATTCTGTGCAGAGGATATCTCTGTCAAAACGTTTGCGGATGTATGGAACGAATGAGATATTTTTTTCACAGCCCTGAACTTTTTTCTTCGTCTGAAAATCTGCGGGGCAGTACAAGTTGTACTGCCCCGCTTTTTGTATATTCGTAAGGAGATCAAATTTTCAGATCGCTGTTTTTAAAATCTTCAACAGTCCATTCGGTTCTCCATTCGATGAAAGGGTTGCCTCTTTTATCGAACCGTATGGGCAGCCAGACGTAATCGGCGACGGAGGTGTTTTCGTCCGAGTAAACGGAAAAATCAAAGCGATCGGGTAAGGGTTTG